>CAYYBU010000077.1:0-8541 GCA_964469945.1 uncultured Planctomycetaceae bacterium | reverse complement strand
GGCGTTCCCTACAGCGGTTCAACACCTTGGGTAGCCTATTTCCTGCTCGTTGCCTTAAGCCCTACCAAATTTCAATTTCCAACTCCAAGTCGACGCCCAGGCGGTCGCGGACCTGGCTGCGGATCAACTCGATCAGCCGCAACACGTCCTGACTGGTCGCCTCGGGCTCGGCGATGATGAAATTGGCATGGCGGTCGCTGACCACGGCGCCGCCGATGCGAGTGCCTTTCAGGCCGGCTTGCTCGATCAACTCGCCGGCGCTGGTGCCGCGGGGATTCTTGAAAATGCAGCCGGCGCACTGGTGGCCCATCGGCTGGCCGGCCTTCTTGACGATCCATTGCTTCTGCATCCGCCGGGCCAATTCGTGGGGGTCGTCTTCTTCGAGTTGGAAACTGCCATCGAGGATGACCAGGTCGTCGAGGCTGCTTTCCCGATAGCCGAAGACCAGGTCGTCGCGGCCGCGGGTCATGACTTCGCCGTTGTTGGTGATGACCGTGGCGGCCGTGGCCCACTGGCCGACGTCGCCGCCGCGGGTGCCGGAATTGCCGTGCAGGGCGCCGCCCAGGGTGCCGGGGATGCCGATGAGCATCTCAAGGCCGGCCAGGCCGTGGTGGACGGCCGTGGTGACGACGCGTCCCAGGCTGGCGCCGCCGCCGGCGATGATGCGACGCCCGGTGATCTGGATCTTGGCGAACTCCGCCGCGCTGAGCTTCACGACGACGCCGGGCACCCCCTCGTCGCAGATCAGCAGATTGGAACCCTGGCCGAGCAACCGCACTTCGAGCCCTTCCTCCTGGCTGCGCTGGAGCAGGGCGATCAACTGTTCCGGGTTTTCCGGTTCGGCGAAGTATTCGGCGGGCCCACCCAACTGGAACCAGGTATGCATTGCCAGCGGCTCAGCCTGCCGCGCGATTTTTTCGAAGCCGCTCAAAAAAGTCATGACTCATCCTTCCTATATCGCCCGCCCCCATTGTCAACAATACGTCGCCGGGGAGCAGATGGGTTTGCAGCACGCGGGTGATTTCATTCCAGTGGTGGACGTCGAAACATTGGGCGCCGTGGGCCCGCACGTGCCGGGCAAGGTCGGCGGCGGTCACTTCCCCGGGCTGGGGCGGACCTTCCCGGGCGCGGAAGATGTCGGCCACCAGCAGCCTGTTAGCATTTTGCAGGCTGGCGGCCAGTTCGTCCAGTAGGTGCGCGGTCCGCGAGGCCTGATGGGGTTGAAATACGCACCACAGCCGGCGGCCGGGAACCATCCGTCGCACCGTGGCCAGGGTGGCCTTGATTTCCGTGGGGTGATGGGCGTAGTCGTCCACCAGCACCACTCCGCCGCAGGCGCCCAACACTTCCAGCCGCCGATGCAGCCCGCGAAATCCACTCAAGCCGCGGAGAATAGCAGCCGAGGTGACGCCGGCCGCCCGGGCTAGGGCCGCGGCGGCCAGGGCATTGAGCAAGTTATGCCAGCCGGCAACGCGCAGGGCGACCCTGCCCAGCGACCGGCCGCGATGCTGGAGTTCGAAGCGGTAGCGGCCGCCGCGGACGCTCAGATTCCGGGCCGACCAATCGGCATCGCCCGCCGGCGCGGCGATGGCGAAGGTTTCCACCCGGCAACACACGCCGGCGACCGCCTCACGAGTGGCGGCGCAATCGTGGCGGACGACCAACAGCCCGTCGGGTGGCACCAGTGCGGCGAAGGCGGCGAAGGCCCGTTGCAATGCCGCCAGCGAATCGTAGCAATCGAAGTGATCGGGTTCGATCCCCAAGATGGCGGCATGGTGGGGCTGCAAGTGCAGGAAATTGCCGCGATACTCGCAGGCTTCGACCAGCACGAGATCGCCATGACCGAAACGCCCGCCGGAGGTGGCAGGAAAACTGCAAGGTCCGGGGTCCGGTCCATTTTTCGGCTCGCAGGCTTTGCCTTCCGGACGAAATGCCGTCTGAAAACATGGACCTGACCCCTTTGCGTTGGACTTTGCAGTTCTCCTGCCGGAGGCGGCCGCCAGCGGCGTGGCGCCGACGATGACGCTGGGGTCACACCCGGCCTCGACCAACACGTGGCCGAGCATGGCCGTGGTGGTCGATTTGCCGTGGGTGCCGGCGACCGCGATCCCCCGTTTGCCCGACATGAGGCGGCCCAGCATTTGAGCATAGCTGAGCGTGGGGATGCCCATTTCGGCGGCGCGACGGAGTTCCGGGTTTTGCGGCGGGACCGCACTGGAATAGATGACTTGTTCGGTTTCAGGCGCGATGTGGGCGGCAGCGTGGCCGGAGATGGCCATGTCCGAGCCGCTGACCGTCCAGCCGGCCTGCCGCAGAACATCGGCCAGTGCGCTCATGCCGGTCCCGGCGATGCCGACCAGATGGACCCGCCGGGGGGCAGGACCAGCCATTTACGCCAATCCCCCGAACCGTCGATCCCGGGCGGCAAAACTGCGGATGGCGTCGTAAAGCTGGACCTCGGTAAAGTCGGGCCAACAGAGCTCGGTCACCCAAAGCTCCGCGTAGCTGATCTGCCAGAGCAGGAAGTTGCTCACCCGCATCTCGCCCGCAGTGCGAATCAACAGGTCGGGCTCGATCATGCCGGCCGTGTACAGGTGGGCGTCGAGCGTCTGCTCGTCGATCTGTTCCGGGCTCAACTGGCCGTCACGGACCTTGCAGGCCAGCCGGCGGACGGCGTCGACCAACTCGGTCCGGCCACCGTAGTTGATGGCCAGGCAGACGCCCAGGCCGGTGTTGCTGCTGCTCAAGGCGACGGTTTTGTCGATCTCGCGGAGGGCGGCCTCGGGCAGTCCCTCGCGACGGCCGATGATCGTCACGCGGAGGTTATGTTCCATGACCGTCGCACGCTGCTCGACCATATAGTGCTGGAGCAGGTTCATGAGGAAGTCAAGTTCCTCCCGCGGCCGCTTCCAATTCTCGCTGGAGAAGCAGTACAAGGTGAGCTGCTGGATGCCCAGTCCGGCACATGCTTCCGTGATGCGGCGAACGCTCTGCACACCCTGACGATGGCCCTCGATCCGCGGCAAGCCGCGCTGCCGAGCCCAGCGGCCGTTGCCGTCCATAATGACGGCAATATGCCGCGGCATCTTCTCCCGCGGTATCCCGGGCAGCGTACTGGCCATGACTGGCGAGGTCGTTGACATGCTCAACTTGCCCTTTTGCGGCCCCTTACAGGAAGATCGTCTGCTGGCGATCGGGGCCGACGGAGACCACTTCCACGGGACGGCCCACAAGCTGGCTGACGCGACTGAGATAACTCCGGGCGTTTGGGGGTAAATCGGTAATGTCGCGGACGGCGCTGATTTCTGTCTGCCAGCCAGGCAGGGTCTCGTAAATGGGCACCACCTGACGGAGGTCTTCGACGTGGCTGGGGAAAGCGGCCAGGCGGCGGCCGTCCAATTCGTAGGCGGTGCAGATCTTCAACTCCGGCAACTCACTGAGCACATCCAAGAGCATGATGGCCAGGGAATCGACGCCGCTGAGCCGGGCCGTATAGCGGGCGGCCACGGCATCGAACCAACCGCAACGCCGCGGCCGCTTGGTGACCGTGCCATACTCGTGTCCGCGCTCGCGGATGTGTTGGCCGATGGCGTTGTCTTGCTCGGTAGGGAACGGGCCGCCGCCCACGCGGGTGCAATAGGCCTTGAGGATGCCAACGACCTTGGTCAAATAGCGGGCCGGCACGCCGGAACCGGCCGACACCCCGACGCCGGAACTGTTGCTGCTGGTGACGAAGGGGAAGGTGCCGTGATCGATGTCCAACAGGGCACCCTGGGCCCCCTCGAAAAGGATTTTCTTGTTGGCGTCAACCGCGTCGAGCAGATAGGCGGTGGTGTCGGCCACGTAAGGCCGCAACCGCTCGGCATAGCCGTGATACAGCCCGTAGATCTCCTCGGCATCCAAGGCGGGCGCATCGGCCGGTCCACCCAGACCGCGCAGCACGGCCGTTTTCGCCCGCACGATCTGCTCGACCCGGTCGCGGAAACTGTCGCGATACAAGTCGCCCAGGCGGATGGCGTGCGAACGGCCAACCTTGTCGCGATAACAGGGGCCAATGCCGCGCAACGTGGTGCCGATCGACTCGCCGCCGGCACACTGGTCGTTCAACAGGCGATCCTCCTCGAAATGCCAGGGGAAGATCACGTGCGCGCGGTCGCTGATCATGAGGTTTCGGCCCACCTGGACGCCGCGGGCGAGCAGGCCGTCGATCTCGGCCAACAGGCTGGCCGGATTGAGCACCACGCCGGCAGCCACCACGCACTGGACATCGGGGCGAAAGATGCCGCTGGGGATCAGCGACAGCTTGAAGGTTTGGCCCCCCATCACGACGGTATGCCCGGCATTGGCGCCGCCTTGATAGCGGACGACGATGTCGTGCTGCTCGGTGAACAGATCGACAATTTTGCCTTTGGCTTCATCGCCCCATTGCAAACCAACAACGCACGTGGAAGGCACGACGGTAGTCCTCGTTTCTCGTGACAGAAAATGGCGAACACACCAGTTTAACCCCCCGGACGTTGCACGGTCAACCGGGGAAGAAGAAGAAGGGGAGGAGTTAGAAGTTAGGAGATGAGGAGGGGAGATGGGGACTGGCTCCGTCGCTTCGATCGGCCATCCCTGCCGAGACGGTTTGCGGCGACGGTGCCTGTCCCCTTTTCCCCGGCCAGTCCCCGTTTTTCCGCCCCGGGACGCGATGCCCCCTACCCCTGGGGGTACTGCCGGCAGTACTCATACAGGGCCATGGCCGTGGCCGTGGCCACGTTGTGACTATAGGGCAGGCCGTAAACGGCGATTTCCACCGTGTGCTGCAAAAGGCGGAGGACCTCGGGCTCGATCCCCAACCGCTCATTGCCGATCACCAGAACCATCTTCCGCGGAAAACAAAAATCGAACAGGCATTGCGAACTGCTGGTTTGCTCCAGGCCGACCAGCGGGTAGCCTTCCTCGCGCAGCCGTTTGAGTACGGCCGGCAAGGTGCGGTGCAGCGTGATCTCCGCGGCCGTCGCCTCGGCGGCCGTTTCCTCGAGAAGACGGTCGTTCTCTTGTCCGCAACGGGCGATGGTCGGGTCGATCCGCGCGTTGCCGCAGCAGATGATCCGCCGCACGCCGCAGCAGGACGCCGCGCGCACGATCCGCGACAGATTCACGTTGCTCCGCATGGGCGGACAGGCGACGATCAATTCCCGCGGCCGCTGAAGTTCCCTCGGCGGCTGGTGACGTAATTGGACGAAGTCGGACATCATGATGAAGGATGAAGGATGAAAGACGGTCTGGGGACTTAGGCAGCGAGCAGGAAATAGGCTACCCAACGTGTTGAACGCTGTAGGGAACGCCCTCCGTGGCGTTCCGGTTTCTCGGTGACGCACGGAACGCCACGGAGGGCGTTCCCTACAGCGGCAGGTAGTTTTCTTCCTGCCGGCTGCCTTAGTTCCACTGCGTAAGTTCGGCAGTCGGAAATGGGGACTGTCTCCGTCGCCAGCAACGTTCTTGCTTAGGCCACACCGGCTTGTGCCACGGAGCCAGTCCCCATTTTCCGCGAACCTTGCGTAGTAGAAAAATGGGGCCAGGAAGCATCCTCCGGCGCTCGAATTCACCGAAGTTGTTCCTGGCCCCTATGTAGCGCAATAACGCTACGGTACCTAGCCAAAATTCGCCTTGAAACCGGCGTCTAACGCAGGCGCAGCCATGCCCTCGGGATTACGCCAACTTCGTGGCACGAGATAAGGTTGATTCTTTGCGCGCGCAAGGCTTGATTGCCCAATCACACGACAGCAGATTCGATCAGAGAAAAGACGCTTGAACCCACAACAACTGCAATTGTACTTCGCCGAGGAAATCTTGTGAAGAGTGTTCCGCAAAAATTCGTGTGAGGGGAGCCTTACCGATTCTGCGGCTGGAAAACCTCGGTGATTTCCTCAGCTTGGAGCGGCTGCGGAAGATCCAGGCTGCTCACATGCACGTCGAAGTGAAACCGGCCGGGTTGCTTGGCGCGAACGCGGATATGGCAAGTCAGGGTTTCGCCAGGGCCAATGGCGGCCGCCGGCGAAAACCGCACCTGATTATTCTCATAGGTATAGGTCAGCGGCGACGGCCCACTGGTTTGCAGGGGGACCAACGCCATGGCAGCCGGCACAGTGGCCGTCAGCATCACTTGGCGATAGGGCATCAGACCTTTGTTCTTCACGCGGATGTCGTAGGTCAGTTCGTGGCCGGCGGCCACTTGGTTTCCCAGGCCAACGACGGTGACCGATAAGCCGGCGGGGGCGGTTTCCGGAGCGGGCTGCGGCGGTTGGCTAACCTCGATGAACGCTTCCGTTTCTTCCCGGGCGCCTTCCTGGGACGTGACCAGCACGCGATCGCCAAGCCGCGCGGCCGGCTTTTCGCAACGGAACTGGATGCCCAACTCCAGCGATCGTCCGGCCGGCAACTCGGAGAACGTCCATACCAGGTTGCCGTTTTGGAGCTTGGCGCCCCGGCTGGCCTGAACCGCTTGCAGACCGGCGTCGGCATGTTCGACCACCTTCACGTTCGTTGCCGGCTGGCTGCCGCGGTTGACGACCACCAGGGAAAAATCGACCAACTGTCCCACGGTTCCCTGGGGCGGCCCACTTTCCTTGACCGAGAGTCTGGGCAGTTCGACTGCCGGGGGGGCCGGCGATGGCGACGGCACCGATGGTCCGCCCGCACCGGCCACGCCCGTCACAAAACCCTCGCTGCTGGCCAGCACGCCCGCGGGACCGAGAATTTCCACGCTATGACCCAAGCGGCCGGGCTGGACAACGCGGAAGGTGAGGCCGATGCGTTTCGTTTCCCCGGGGGCCAGGTCGGCCAGAGGATGCTCGATCGGATTGGTGCGCACGGTGGCGTGTTCCAGCCCCGGCGCATAACGATCCTTCAGCAGCAGCCCGGAGGCCGTCACCTGGCTGTGGTTGGTGATGGCGATCTCGAAAGTGACCGTGTTGCCGACGGCCACTTCGGGAGGGCCATTGACCTGGAGTTCGATGGCAGGCGCCATGACGGTGGTGGTGACACAATCGCTGCCGCGCAGGCCGCCAGCCGCGGTGACCTCGGCACAATTGGCCACGCTGCCCGGCTGGATCGCACGGAAATTCAACTCCACCGCTTGTTTCTGGCCGGGGCCCAACGGCCCCAATCGCCATTGCAGCCGCTTGCCGACCAACTCGGCCGGCGGCGTGCTCGTCAGGTAGGTAAAGCTGTCGGGCACTTCATCGCTGAGCACCACGTCGGCGGCCGGAAGGTCGCCCGGATTGGAAACCTCGAGGTGATAGGTCACGGTGGCCCCGACCGAGGCGACCGCCGGTCCCCGCTTGTGGACGGTGACGGCTGCCGCGGTCCAGGTCTTCAGCGTGCTGCCGTTGCCGACGACGAAGCGTTCGCCGGCTGGGCCGTCGGGGCGAATTACACGAATGGCGATGTTGTTGGTGCCGGGGGCCGGCTCTTTCTGGATGATCTCGGCGCAACCCTGGCCAGCCGCGTTGGTCAGCACCTCGACGGCCGGGGCCCCGTCAGGGAGAAAACCGGCCGGCGGTCCACCGACGATTTCATAACGTACCACCCAACCCACGTGGGGCGCCTGGTTGCTCTGCCGCAAGACCGTGGTGGTCAGGACATGTCGGCTGCCCGCCGGGCTGATCGAGGGGGGCGGGAAACCGAACTGAGCGTCGATCCAATATATTGTGGCCTCCCGCAGCCGCCCATCCCACGGCACCACCCCCGGCGCGTAGACCACCACGTGACTGGTTCCTTCGATCGGCGAGGTGACGGTAATCCACCCCTGTCCGCGGAGCACGCAGACATCATCGCTGGGCGTGGGTGTGCCCCGATCCAGCCGCACATATTCCCGCGAGGTGCTGCCGATGGCGAAGGTATTGCTGATTTTGCGGGGGCGGTTGAAGTCGCCCAGCAGCAGGTCGGTCCAGTCGTTGCGTTGAACATCGACGAATTGGCCGACGCTCCCCGGGGCAATCGACCATTCCAGCCGCTCGTTGGTACGCAGATAGCCGTCGCCGGCGCGGACGCCCGCCACCAGGATCACCTCGCTGCCGACCGGCGCCACGGTCCGCCGCGGCGCGAGCAACACCGCCAGCGGATCATCGGCCAGCGGGCGACCCGGCTCGCAGCGATAGGCCGGACAGGGAGAGACCACCGGTTCGGTAAAGAGGCGTTCGCCGCTGGGGTCCAGCCGGGGTGTCTGCCAATAGACACAACCGGAGGACAGCGCCGCGCAAAGCGCCAGCGCGATCCGATACCACCGGCCCCTCATCCTTGAACGCCACATGGCCCGTTCCTCGGCCCAAGTCGCCCGCGAGAAAAATTCTACTCCACTCTAGAAAGGCTAGCACGTATTTTTGGCAACGTGGGGTGTTTTCTCCACATACTACGTGGCAAAACGGCCTCTGGGTGGGAAAATCGCTGTAAACGGTATTTTGGGCTTAGGCTTGGGGGTTAGAACTGTGCGACCGAAGGGGACAGTCCCATTTTCGTGGCCTCCTGCCACAAAAATCGGGACAGTCCCCTGAC
>CAYYBU010000076.1:0-8546 GCA_964469945.1 uncultured Planctomycetaceae bacterium | reverse complement strand
ACGTGTGGCTGGGAACCGAGTGCTTGATTCTGTCCGGCGTGAAGATCGGACACGGCAGCATCGTCGCCGCCCGCGCCGTCGTGACGCGCGACGTGCCGCCCTACGCGATCGTGGCGGGTTGCCCCGCACGCGTGGTCCGATATCGCTTTGCGCCGGACGTGATTGCCCGAATGTTGGAAATCGCGTGGTGGGATTGGGACGACGCGCGGATCCGGGAGGCAGTCTCTCTGCTCTCAAGCGGGGATATGACGCGTTTCCTCGATACCTTTGGATGCAAACACCATGAATTCTGATTTTGGAGATCCGATCGCAGCAGCCGTGATCGGTGTGCCGAGACAGGCTATTCCGAGCACGCGATCGAACGATCGAAACGAACTCGATTAACGTCAGACGTCAGCCAGAGGACGATTATGAAACTCTTGATTACCGGCGGGGCCGGCTTTATCGGCTCGCATGTGGCGGACGCTTTGTTGGCGGCAGGCCATCAAGTCCGCGTGCTCGACAACCTCGATCCACAGGTTCATGGTCAGGGCGGCCAGTGGCCCGGCTACCTCAATCCGGCCGTGGAGACCCAGCGAGGCGACGTCCGCAATCACGATGACGTCCGCGCAGCGTTGGAAGGCTGCGACGTGGTGATCCATTTGGCGGCGGCGGTGGGCGTCGGACAGTCGATGTACGAAATCGAGCGTTACTGCTCGGTGAGCGTGATCGGCACGGCCGTGCTGCTTGAGGAGTTGATTCCGTTGCGCGATCGGATCAAGAAGCTCATTGTCGCCTCCTCGATGTCGATCTACGGGGAAGGCGCCTACCGCGATGCCGACGGCAACGTGGTCTCTCCCCTGTCGCGTTCCATTGCGCAACTCAAACAGTCGCAGTGGGAACTCGGCGACGGCCAGGGCCGGCCGCTGGCGCCGATGCCCACCCCGGAAACCAAGGCGCTGAGGCCGGACTCGATCTATGCGGTCAACAAACGCGACCAGGAGGAGATGTGCCTGGCCTTTGGCCGTGCGTACGGCGTACCCGCCCTGGCGTTCCGCATGTTCAACGTCTATGGGGCGCGGCAGGCACTTTCCAATCCGTACACAGGCGTAGTCGCCATTTTCAGCGCCAGGCTGCTCAACGGAAAGCCGCCGCTGGTATTCGAGGATGGACGGCAACGGCGCGACTTCGTCCACGTTTCCGACGTGGCGCGGGCTTACGTCCGGGCCGTCGAATGCGACGGCGGCGACGGTTGTGCGCTCAATGTGGGCAGCGGGCACTCCGTAACGGTCTTGGACATCGCCCGGACGACCGCCAACGTGCTCGGCCTGGCGATCGAACCGGAAGTGACCGGCTCCTATCGCGACGGCGATATCCGCCACTGTTTTGCCGACATCAGCCGCATCGAGTCGGCGCTGGGATGGAAACCGTCGTATTCGTTCGAGGACGGAATTCGCACCCTGGTAAGCTGGCTCCAAGGCCAACAGGCCAATGATTCCGTCACCCAGGCCATGGACGATCTGAAGAAGCGAGGGTTGCTGAAATGAATGCACGGGATTCGCGGAAAGCGCGCTTGCTGGTCGTCAGCGGCTACTTTCCGCCGCACGTGTCCGGATCGACGATCCTCACCTGCAACGTGCTGGCATCGTATCCCGGCGAGGTTTGCGCTGCGGTCTGGGAGAACCCGCCGGATAAGGCGGATCCGGCCTTTCAGCCGCCCTGCCCGGTGCAGCGGATGCGGCTCCCGCGCGGTTACATTCTGACGCGCGTTTATGACCGCATCCGCCACAAAGCGCTGGGATTATGGTTGTTCCGCCGCTTTCTACAGCGGCAAGTCGACAAGTGCCGGCCCACGGTCATCCTGGGCACAATGCCCACGGTGAGCATGTTCATCGCCGCCTTCCAGGTTGCCCAGCGCGCCGGGATACCCTTCTATGCACACATGCACGACCTTTGGGAAGAGAATGCCCCTACCGGCAGCGATTCCCACAGGCTCGCCCGGCAGTGGGAGCGGACGATCCTCACCAAGGCTCGCCGCGTGCTATGCATTACGGAGTCACAAGCCGACTTCTACCGCGAGAAACATGGCGTAACGCCCCAGTTGCTGCCGCACACCGTCACCCCTCAAGCCCTGGACGCTGCGCCGAAGGGCATACTCCGGCCGAGCCTTCCGGAGAGGACGGTTCTCTTCGTCGGCGCGGTGAGCCGGGCTATGAACGAGGACTCGTTGCGCGTTCTGGCAAAGGCTTCGGAACTCCTTCCCGCGGATGTGCGTTTGTTGTTCCTTTCCAACACCACGCTGGAGCGGCTCGGCCGCCAAGGCATCGCGAGTTCGCGGCTTGCGGTGCGCAGCGTTCCCCGCCAGGAGGTGCAACGACTCTTATCGGCATGTCACGTCTCCGTGGTGCCGCTATCGCACAAGAACGGCTCGGCGAACGAAGTCCGCACGGTGTTTTCCACGAAATTGCTGGAGTACATGGTGTCGGGTCGTCCGATCCTGGTATTCGCCCCGGACAGTTCGTTCCATGCCCGCAGCGCCTGCGAGCACGGCTGGGGCTTGGTGGTTTCCCAAGACGATCCGCAAGCCCTTGCCGACGGCATCCTGCGGCTCTTGAGCGATGATACATTGGCGGAACAACTGGTCGTGGGCGCGCTGGCCGAGGCGCGGCGGCGGGACGCGCGGACGTGTGCCCGGCAGTTGTACGAGTGGGTCCTCCAGGACAGCAGCGGCGGCGCCATCCCAGAAGGATCCGGCCATGAGTGATGACATTTCGATCGTCGCCGCCGGCGATTACATGCCGAACCAGCGCGTGGAGCGCGCCATGGCGCAGCTTGCCTGCCCCGCCGACCTGTTGGGACCGGCGGCCGAGTGGTTCCGGAAGGCGGATCTGGCGGTGGTCAACCTGGAATATCCCCTGACGAGGGCGGAGACCAAGCGCACGACGACCAGCGTCAATCGGAAAGGCGATCCGACGACGCTGGCGGTGCTGAAACAGGCGGGAGTCGGCCTCGTGACGCTGGCCAACAATCATATCCTCGATTTCGGCCAACAAGGACTCGCCGATACGCTGGCGCTTTGTGCCCGCGAGAACGTTGCGGTTGTCGGCGCGGGGCCGACCCTTCAACAAGCCCGCCAGCCGTATCACGTCACCATCAAAGGGCGCCGCATTGCGGTCTTGGGGATGTGCGAGAACGAGTTTTCGCAGGCGAGCGCGGCCGCGGGCGGCGCCTTTGGCCTGGACCTGATCGCCGCCTACCACGCCATTCACCAGGCCAAGCAGAGCGCGGACATCGTCATCGTGCTGTTCCACGGCGGCAGCGAGTTCACGCACTACCCTCGTCCGGAAATGGTCCGCACCTGCCGGTTCTTCGCCGATGTCGGCGCATCCGCCGTGGTATGCCATCATCCGCATTACGTGCAGGGGTGTGAGACGTATCACGGCGTGCCAATCCTTTACAGCTTGGGGACGCTTCTCTATACCGGCATGGACGACCCGGGTATCCTTGAAGTCCGCATCGCGCGGTTGGACTTCTCCGCTGGCGACCTGAAGTGTTCGGTTCACATCGATTTCTGTCGCATTTCGCTGGAAGACACGCGATTGGTGGAACTGAGCCCGGCCGAACAGGACGCCGCACGGGCGCGCTTTCAGGGGTACTGCGACGTCCTGCAGTCGCCCGAGGCGCTCCTGGCCGAATGGGCCAAGTACTGCGCGGAACACAGGAATTACTATCTCTTCCATCTCCTGGCGTTTCCCTCCCGGTTGTTCAGGGTGATGCGACGATTCAGAATGGGGCGTTTGCTGCGCGCATGGACCCGTTGCAAAAGCAGGGAGTTGTTGATTCTCGAAAACCTCGTGCGCTGCGAGTCGCATCGCGAGGCCGTGCTTCATATCCTGGAACAGGAGCATCGCCGATGAGATTGCTGCGGAGCGCGCACGACCGCATCGAGCGGCTGCGCGTGCGGCTCTACCTGTGCTGGCTGCGCAGGCAGCCGGGCGTCGTGGTGGGAGAGGTTGAAGTGGAAGGCATTCCCTTGATCGACGTGCGCAACGGCGGCCGCGTGATTATCGAAGACCACGTGCGCTTGTGTTCGCGGAATTCCGGTTACCATCTCAACCTCTTCGCTCCGGTGAAGTTGTTCGCCGACCGCCCCGGCGCGGTGGTCAAGATCGGGGCTCATTCGCGCGTGTATGGCACTTGCATCCACGCCTTTGCCAGCATTGAAATCGGCCGCAACTGCTTGATTGCGGGCAATTGCCAGATCATGGACGCCAGCGGACACGAGCTTTGTTTTGCCGACGTCGACGAGCGCGCCGGCAGCAAGGATGCCGGGCGACCGATCGTGATCGAAGATTCCGTGTGGCTGGGAACGGGGACCATCGTCATGCCCGGCGTGCGCATCGGCCGCGGCAGCGTGGTGGGCGCCGGGAGCGTCGTCACGCGCGACATTCCGCCGTTGTGCCTTGCCGCCGGGAATCCGGCACGAGTGATCCGCTGCTATGAAAGCACGCCAGGCACTGAAGCGGCAAAGGACGAGGGCACATGATTCCCGTTTATCTTCTCACGGACTACAAACACTTCATCGGCTCCAAGTGGATGGCGTCGCCGTACCGCAGCGGTCTCGATCAGTCCTTGCTGGCCGAGTGTTTTGCCCGGCACGGCATGACGGTCGAGTATGTGCCGCTGGCCGATGTCTTTGCAGGCGTCAAAGCTTGGCGCGGACGGATCGCCCTCTATACATCCTCGGAGGAGTTCGGCGACCACTACAAGAAATACATCGAGGACGTCGTGTACGGACTGGAGGAAGCCGGCGCACACGTGCTCCCGCGAGCAGCGTTTCTCCGCGCGCACAACAACAAGGTTTTCATGGAAATCCTTCGCGACCAGCTCCTGGGCGAGGAGCTGACGGGGTTGCGAAGCAGGGTCTTCGGAACGCTGGAAGAAGTTAGGACGGCGTTGGACGGGAACGAGCTCCCGCTGCCGTGCGTAATCAAGTCGTCGTTGGGCGCCATGAGCCGCGGGGTGGAACTAGCCCGGACTCCGGCTGAAGTGCTCGATAAAGCCGGGCGTCTTAGCCGCAGTCCGCACCGTTGGTACGAACTTCGGGACTTCCTGCGGGCCAAGAAAATACCCGGCTACCGTCGCGAGTCGCGTCATCAGAACAGGATCATCATCCAGCCACTGGTGCCCGGATTGGATGCCGATTGGAAGGTCTTGGTGTATGGGGACCAGTACTACGCGCTGAAGCGCGGCGTGCGGCCGGGAGACTTTCGTGCCAGCGGGAGCGGGAGCGACTATCTCGCGGGGCGCAGTTCGGGCATTCCCGAAAACGTGCTGAGCTTCGTCGAGCAGCTCTACGACAAGTTGGACGTGCCCCATCTATCGGCCGACGTGGCCTTCGACGGGAAGCGGTCCTACCTGCTGGAATTCCAGGCCCTTTACTTCGGGACGGCAACGCACTGTTGGTGCGAAGAGTACTACGCGCGCGAGCAAGGGAGTTGGACGCTGCGCAAGAAAAGCATGGATCAGGAAGAGGTCTTTGCCTGGGGGGTTGCCCGTTATCTGGACCGGCACCCGGAGTTCGTCTCGCCGCGTTGATGCGCGA
The DNA here is from genome assembly GCA_964469945.1 of uncultured Planctomycetaceae bacterium. Taxonomy (GTDB): domain Bacteria; phylum Planctomycetota; class Planctomycetia; order Pirellulales; family Thermoguttaceae; genus CAYYBU01. Next base: position 2,962 of record CAYYBU010000076.1, on the reverse strand, counting down.
CCTGACCCGTCAGCAACGATTTTCCGTGGGTGCAAGCAAGATCTTGCGGCGGAGATAAGAGAACGAGATCATGAAATCCGACGTTTATAATTCTCCAGGATCACTCAGGCCGGAGCCCTATTCGCTCCTGTTCGCCCTCTCCGACGTACTGGTGCTTGTGATGATCATCGGCACCATGTTCACCTATAGCAACGAAGCCTTCTTCTTTTATGCGGTGCGCATACTCGGCATAACGTTCATGGTGCTGTATATTCCGTGTCATTTCCTTTACCGCGTCAAAGTGCCGACGGAAATCTGGCTCTATTTGGCCTTCGCGGCGTGGGCCATTGCCACCGGGCTGGTGGTGGCGGTCTATGGCGACGCATTCGTCGGTTATGCGGGCAAGGTGGGGCGCATTGCGGGCTTCGTCGTGCCCGTCGCTGGATTCGCGGTAGCACGGCGCGGAACCTCCGGCGTCTTCCTGACCTTGATCGTTCTGGCGTGCTTCCTGGCCGTCGTATCCTGGCGGGGCGGGTTCTATGAGCGTGGTTTGAGCGAAACGACGACCGCTGCCGAATTGGAGGAAACGCCCTGGAACGTGAACTTTTTCGGCATGACGATGGTCCGGGGAATACTGGGCCTGATGGTATTTTGGGGTCTCGTGCGTCACCCCTACCTGCGCATGGCCCTCGTGCCCATCGCCATTGCCCTGACCCTGATGGTCGCGTCTACGGGGTCGCGAAAGGCATTTCTGGGCTGGGTGGCTTTGATCGTGTTGTGGCTGTGGTTCTGCTATCGCCGCCAAGTCCTGCGCAACCTTTGGGCTCTCCTGTTCGTGGCAACGGCAATCGTCGGCAGCTATTTCTTCGCTTCCTTCGTGCTGGAGAGAACCCGGGTGGGAACGCGACTGGAGACGTCGGTCGAGGAAGGCGGCCTGGGAGCAGTCCGCACGGGGATTTACGAGGAGGCTTTTGGAATATTCCTGAAGCATCCGATTACGGGCATTGGCTTGGGCAACTTCCCCCAGACTGCGACGGAACATCGCGGGCGCGCCACGCATTCGAATTACATGGAAATTCTCGTGACGACCGGATTGGTCGGAGGACTACTCTTTTTTCCGATCTATCCGCTGCTCTGGCTGCGTTTCCGCCGCATCGAGCGCGCTACGGACGATCCGCAAGTCCGCTACCTGATCGGCGTCTTCAAGGCCTATTTGCTGCTGACACTGGCGTGGGGAATTGGCACCGAGGAGTTCCTGAACATTTACGCCTGGTTGGCCTTGGCGAGTATCATCGGTTATTGCGCGCGCCTCGAACGCGACCTGACCCGCGCAGGGCCACGCCCGGCGCCATCGGCGCCACTTTTCGCCCGCGCCGCGCGGCCACAACCCGAAGGGAGTGCATAACAGCCATCATGTGCGGCATTGCCGGATATCTCGGCAAGGACGGTCACGAGCCGGACGGCGCGTTCATCGAACGGGCCATGCGCGGTATGGGACACCGCGGGCCGGACGACGGTGGATGGCTGGCTTGGAAGGCGGGCAGCCTGACCAGCGGCGTGACGCCCCCGCGGTCGCTGCCGCCGGCGCAGGTCCTGTTGGTCCACCGCCGCTTGTCGATCATCGATCTATCCGAGAATGGCCGACAGCCGATGCAGACGCCCGACGGACGGTATGCGCTGGTCTTCAACGGCGAGATATACAACTACTTGGAGCTGCGCGCCGAACTGCAGGCGCTGGGCTACTCGTTCCGCACCCAGACCGACAGCGAAGTCCTCCTGGCGGCCATCGTCACCTGGGGTACGGACGCCTTGCGGCGATTGGTCGGCATGTTCGCTTTCGCGGTTCTCGATACGTGCAAACGGGAACTGCTCCTGGCGCGCGACTTCTTCGGCATCAAGCCGCTCTTTTATGCCTTGACCGCCGGCGGCCTCGCGTTCGCCTCCGAAACCAACGTACTGGCAGACCTTGTGCCCGTCGACCGCCGCGTGAACGCACAAGCCGTCTTCAACTACCTCCGCTTCGGCATTACCGACGAAGGGGAGCAAACGCTGCTGGAAGGCATCAAGCAACTGCCCGCGGCCCATTACGTGCGCATCGACCTGGAGCGGATTCACGAGTTGCAGCCGGTGCGCTACTGGAGGATGGACCCCGGGCCACCGCTGGAGATCTCGTTCCCGGAGGCAGTTGCGCGGGTGCGCGAGTTGTTCATCGAAAACGTCCGCCTGCACTTGCGCAGCGACGTGCCCTTGGGCACGGCCCTCTCGGGCGGCATCGATTCCTCGTCGGTCCTGATGGTAATGCGACACCTTCAAGGGCCGAACGCCGATCTGCACGCGATTTCCTATATCGCGGACGACGCTGCACTATCCGAGGAACGTTGGATCGACATCGTCGGCCAGGCGGCCAATGCCACCGTCCACAAGGTTCGCCTGGCCCCCACACAACTGATCGCCGATTTCCAACATCTGGTCAGCCGGCAAGGGGAGCCCTTCCGATCCACCAGCATCTACGCGCAGCACCGCGTGTTCTGCATGGCGCAGGAGGCAGGCATCAAGGTCATGCTCGATGGTCAGGGGGCCGACGAGATGTTCGCCGGCTATCCGCAGTATTACGGGGCCCGATTGGCCTCCTTGGTCCGCCGTTTCCGCTTGCCCGCCGCGCGGCGCCTCTTGAACGGCGCGCAGGCCAACGGCGCGCCCGGCCGTTTGCAACTCCTGCAATTGGCGGCCCGCTGGCTCGCCGCGCCCTCGCTGCAGAAGGCGTTGCGGCAACTCGTAGGGAAGGACCTCGTGCCCGCGTGGCTGAACGCCTCTTGGTTCGCACGGCGCGGAGTCCGATGCGCCGAGCCAAGTCTTCCACACTGCCAGCAGCAGTTGCGTGCGGACTTGCGGGCGGCCCTGGAAGGCGGCTCGCTGTCGCATCTGCTGCGTTATGAAGACCGGAATTCGATGGCCTTTTCCATCGAGAGCCGGGTGCCGTTTT
>CAYYBU010000075.1:0-8560 GCA_964469945.1 uncultured Planctomycetaceae bacterium | reverse complement strand
ACCAGGCGTTCCAGACCGTACTGGAGAACCGCCTGCTGCCGGCAGCGCTGGAGCAACTCGTGGAGCGGGATCGATTCCGCGTCGGCCTGCTCGGGCGGCGCCGGCGGCTCGGAAAGGTCTTCGCTGCCCAAGATGGCCACGACACCCAACAGTTCTTCGGCCGAGGCCCCCAAGGGGATGAAGCGGGCGCGGCGATAGACTGGCTGGCCCGTTTCCGGGAGACGGTACACGCTGGCGGTCGTTTCGTGTCCGTGCCAAACCGCTGGCGGCGGGCACAGGGCGGCCGCCACGGCCTCGATTCCGCCAACGTCGGCACTGGAGTGGTAGGCGCAACGACACCCCAACAACCCCTCGCCCGCCATACCGAGCCACTGCCGGCAGGCCTCGTTGCAGAAGATGACTGCCGCCTGATCGTCCAGCACATACACGGGCTGGCCGGTCGGGTCGAGCATGCGCACCAGTTCCGTGGCACGGATTCGCGGTCGTTTGGTCATGAGTTGGTACTCAGGGACTCCGTGGCGCTGCGTGCTTCAATGTATCCGGCACGCGGAGTGTGCCGGATATGCTGAGTTTTTCCGCCGTCGGGCTGGCCGACTGTGCCGCCCGCATCAAGGGGCCGGGGAACACGCCCAAGGCCAACACCAGGACCGCGCAGAGCATGGTTGCCACCCACGGGCCGGGGCCGCCTTGGGCCTTCGGCGTGGCCAGTGGGGTGCGAAAATACATGATGGCCACGATACGCAAATAATACACGGCTGCCACCGCGGCATTGAACACGCCCACGATCGCGGCGGCGACGAACCACGGCCGCAGGGGGCCGCCTGTGGCAGCTTCGACACTCAGTGCGCTGCCGAACACCAGCAGTTTTCCCCACAGCCCGGCCAGCGGCGGCAGGCCGGCCAGGCTGAACATGAACAGGGCGACGGCGGCGGCCGCCAGGGGCCGAGTGCGGCCCAGGCCGGCCAATTCGTCGATGGCCTCGACCGGCTGCCGTTGCTGGCCCAGATAGACCAAGGCGGCGAACGTGCCCAGCGTGGCCGCCGCATAGACCGCCAGGTAAAAGAGCATGGCGGCGATGCCGTCCCAGCGGCTCGGCGCGGCGCTGCCGGCCAGGGCGACGGCCAGGCCGAGGAGCATGTAGCCCGCATTGGCGATGGAGGAATAGGCCAACAAGCGGCGCAGGTTATCTTGCCAGAGGGCCAGCACGTTGCCGACAGTCATGGTCAGCACCGCCAGGGCCAGGGCGATCCGCCAGGCATCCGGATCCCAGGCGTGCGGCGGCAGGCCCGGCATGGCCGTCAGCAGCAGTCGCACCAGCACCAGCAGGCCGGCCGCCTTGGGCAGGACCGACAGCAGCGCGGCGTTGCCGTGCGTGGTGCCCTGATAGACGTCGGGGGCATAGAAGTGGAACGGCACGGCGGCGACGCGGAAGCTCAAGCCGGCGAAAATCAGCACCAGGGCCAGTTTCAACAGCAACGCGAAACCGGCCGGCATGACATCGGGCGACGCCAAAACCGAGCGGATGGTAGCCAATTGCATGGAACCGGTGGCGCCGTAGAGGAAGCTGAAGCCGTAGAGCATCATGGCCGAGGCCAGGATGCTGAGGAAGAAGTATTTTGCCGCCGCTTCCTGGGCGGCCGGATCGCGGCGTCCCATGTAGAGCAGGATATAAGTGGGGATGGAGATCAACTCCAGACTGACCAGCAGCAACACCAGGTCCGCGGCCGCGGCCGCCAACATCAGCCCGGCCAGGACCAACAGCAGCGTGCCCAGGTACTCGGCGGTGCCGCCGGTGGCCAGCGGCCGGGCGCCCAGCAGCAGCAAGATGGCCCCCACGGCCAGGGCCAGCCAGCGGCCGTAGCAGGCCAACGGATCGACCAGCAGCGGTCCGCCCGGGTCGGCCGTGTTTCCCAGCCGCCACAAGGCCAGCGCGGACAGGGCAAGGCCTGCGCCGGCGAGCCACCGCCACAGCCTGGGGGCGGAAAACATCGCGCCGGCCAGATAAATCGTTACGGCCGTGACGACCAGCACGATTTCCGCGCTCAGCAGTAAAATGGTCTCGTTATGCACGGGGACGGCTCAGGGCGTGGGGGTCAAGGGTTTGGGAAACACATCGGCATCAGCCTTTTCCATCACGGCGGCGGTCAACTGGTCGAGCGTCGGGCTCATGCGGTGCAAGAAGAAGCCGGGGTGGATGCCGATCCACACGATCAGCACCACCAGCGGCGCCAGCGCCAGCAGTTCCCGAGTGCCGAGGTCCCGCACGGGCGGTTGCTCGGCATGACGGTCCGGTTCGCGCAAGGGGCCAAAAAAAACCCGCCGTACCAGCGACAGCATATACCAGGCCCCCAGCACCACGCCGAAAGTGGCCAGCGCGCTGATGACGCGATACTGGCTGGCCAACGCGGCCGGGGCGCCCGTCCAGGCGCGCTGGAACATGCCGAGCAGGATGAGGAACTCGCCCACGAAACCGTTCAGCCCCGGCAGGCCGATACTGGCCAGGGCCATGAAGACCATCAAGGCGGCCAGCCGCGGGGTTTGCCGGGCCAGGCCGCCCAGGTCGGCGATTTGCCGCGTATGGTAACGCTCGTAGAGCATGCCCACCAGGGCGAACAGGCCGCCGGTGGATAGTCCGTGATTGACCATTTGTAACACGCCGCCCTGCACCGAGAGCCGTGTGGCGGCGAAGACCCCCAACATGCAGAAACCCAAGTGGCTGACGCTGGAATAGGCGATCAGCCGTTTCATGTCGGTCTGAGCCAGCGCCACCAGAGCACCATAAATAATGCCGGCCACCGCGAGCCACAGCAGCCAGGGCATGCAGGCGGCGGTGGCGGCCGGCAACATGGGCAGATTGAAACGCATGAACCCGTAGCTGCCGACCTTCAGCAGCACGCCGGCCAGGATCACGCTGCCGGCGGCCGGGGCCTCGGTGTGGGCCAGCGGCAGCCAAGTGTGCAGGGGGAACAGCGGCACCTTGATGGCGAAGCCGGCGAACAGGGCCAGAAAGATCGCCAGTTGCAGCGTCGGGTCCATGCCGTGCCCCGCCGCGGCCGCCTGATCCAGGTGCCGGGTCAATGCGGCGATGGAAAACGTCATCCTCCCGCCCGACACGTGCGTGTAGTCCCAAAGCACGATCGCCAATAGTCCCAGCAGCGTCAGCACGCTGCCGGCCAGAGTAAAAAGGAAGAATTTGATGGCGGCGTAGCGGCGTTGCTCGCTTCCCCAGATGCCGATGAGGAAGAACAGCGGGATCAGGGTGAACTCGAAGAATAGGTAGAAAAGGATGATATCGCGGGCGACGAACACGCCCAACATGCCCGTTTCCAAGACCAGCAGGAGACGATAATAGAGCGCCTGCTGTTGCTGGATTGCTTTCCAACTGACCAGCACGGCCACGACCATCAACACCGCGGTCAGGCCGAACAGCCACAGGCTCAGGCCGTCCAGGGCGATGCTGAAGCGGATATCCACCGGCACGCCGGCCGCCGCCAGCCAGGAGGCGTCGGTCAGCGCGAAGGCGTTGTTGCCCGCCGGATAGTGCGCCAACAGTACGGCGGCCAATCCGAGCGACAGCAGCGTGGCCACCAGCGCTTGCCAACGCGCCGCGGCACTGCGGCTTGGCAGCAGGGCGGCCGCAAGCGGCAGCAGTACGGCGAGCAGTAGGAGATAGTTCATAAGTCTCTTCGCAAAATCCTAGGTCAGGCTGTGCCTGACGCTCCCGTTCTGTCAGGCACAGCCTGACCTACGGAGTATCTTATAGCAACAACGCTCCGATCAAGACCAACAACCCCAGCACCATAGCGAGGGCGTAGAACTGAAGCAGGCCGCTTTGCACGGGGCGAAGCATGGCTCCCAACAGCGGCGGCAACCGGCCGATCAGGTTGACCAGGCCGTCAATCACGTAGCGATCCAGCCAGGCGAACAGATCGGCGATGGCCTGCAACGGCCACACGACCAGCCCGCGATAGATCGGATCCCAAAGGAATTTTCCTTGCGACAACTCATAGAGGCCCAACGCAGCCATGCACCGGGTAAGCATCTCGACACGTATCGGCGAGCCGAGATAGAGGACCATCGCCACCAGCACGCCGGCGACGGCCAGCAGGGTGCTGCTGACGGCCACGTTCCAGTGGAACTGGCCTTCCGCGGCTGCATGGGCGACGCCCGAGTAGGCCAGCGACGGCGTTTGAGCAAGGAACCCTTGCGGGCCAAGGAAGTCGCCGGTGGATTGAAAATAGGCCCCCACCACCAGCGCGCCGATGGCCAGGATCACCAGCGGCAAGGTCATCAGCGAGGGCGACTCGTGGGCGTGCTGGCCGGCCTCGGCCGGGAGCCGCTCGGGGCCGAAAAAGGTGAGAAAAAAGGCCCGGAACGTGTACAGCGCCGTCAGCAATGCCGTTCCCATGCCGGCCAGGTAAAGCACGTAGTAAAGCCCCGGCACCGAGCCGCCTACGGCCTGCAAATGGACGGCAGCCAGAATGGCGTCTTTGCTCCAGAAACCGGCAAAGGGGAAGATGCCGGCCAGGGCCAGGCAGCCGAACAGGAAGGTCCAGCAGGTCGTGGGGAGGCGATGCCGCAGGCCGCCGAGTTGGCGGAGGTCGATCACTCCGCCCATGGCGTGCATGACGCTGCCGGCGCCGAGAAACAGCAAGGCCTTGAAGAAGGCGTGGGTCACGAGGTGGAACATGCCGGCGGAGATGCCAAGCAAACTGCCAGCCCCCAGGCCCAGAAACATGTAACCCAGTTGGCTGATGGTCGAGTAGGCGAGGATCCGCTTCAGATCGGTTTGCGTCAGGGCGATCAGAGCCGCCATCAGGGCCGTGAAACCGCCGATGGCGGCCACCACGTGCTGGGCGTCCGGCGCGGCGGCAAACAGCGGCGTGCAGCGGACGACCATGTACACGCCGGCGGTGACCATCGTGGCGGCATGGATCAGGGCGCTCACGGGCGTGGGGCCTTCCATGGCGTCGGGAAGCCAGACGTGCAAGGGGAACTGGGCGCTCTTGCCGCACGCGCCCAGCATCAGCAGCAGGCAAATCGCCGTCCCCACGGCGCCGTGGGCGTATTGCCCCGGGTGCTGGAGGAGCGTTTGGCCGAGAATGCCGGGCGCCACGCCGGCGGCAGTCCCACTGTCGTGGAAATCGAGCGTGCCGTAGGTGATCCAGAGCAGGAACAGGCCCAGGGCGAAGCCGAAATCGCCCACCCGATTGACCAGGAAGGCCTTCATGCCGGCGGCGGCCGCGGCGGGCTTGTCGAACCAGAAACCGATCAGCAGGTAGCTGCACAGGCCGACGCCTTCCCAAAAAACGTACAACATCACGAAGTTGCTCACCGACACCAACATGGTCATTGAGAACACGAACAGGCCGATGTAGGTGAAGAACCGCCAATAGCCCGGGTCGCCGCGCATGTAGCCGACCGAATAGACAGCCACCAGCAGGGAAATGAAGGTGACCGTGGCGAGCATCACGGCGGTGAGCGGGTCGGCCCGCAGGGTGACGTCGATGCGGAAATCACGTTGACCTTGCGGCAGCGGATTGTCCGCGACGGAGGCCCATTGCCAGAGGGTGACGATCTTTTCGTAGCCGACGTGCCTTACCGCGCCGCTGTCCTTCGGGAAGGGGACAATTCCAGTTCCTGCGTCTCGTCCCGAGACGATGGACGAAACTTGGGACAGTCCCCTGGCGGCCTGTTGCTGGGCATCTCGCTGGACGGCGAAGACCAGCAGCACGCTGGCCGTGCAGGACAGCAAGATGGCCACGATGACCGGCAAGTGGCTGTGGCTACGGAGCCAACGTGGGCCCAGGGCGGCGCACAACAGCGTGGCTGCCAGCGGCAGGGCCGGAATGAGGATCAGCAGCATGGGGATTTCAAACATGGCGGCGGTGTTCGAGTTCTTCGGGGGGGATGGCCGGCGCCACACCCGCCGGGGGTAAATGCGGCCAGGCCGGCAGCGGCGTCTCGGTCTCCGGCGGCAGCGATTCTTCCTCGATCGGCGGCTGGTTGGCCTCGCCGAGCGCCCGCCAGGTGGCGATGTCCAGCGAGCCGCTGCGTTGGAAGAGCATCATGATCATGGCCAGGGCGATGGCCGCTTCGCAGGCCGCCACGGCGATGATGAAAATCACCAGCATCTGGCCGCCGAAATCGTTGTGGAAACGGCCCCAGGCCACCAGGCTCACCGACACGCCTTGCAGCATCATCTCCGCCGAAAGGAACATCACGATCATGTTCCGCCGGCTGAGAAAGCCGACCATGCCGATGCCGAACAGCAGGGCGCCGATGGCCAGGTAGTCGTAGAGCAAGGCAATTTCGTGGTGCATATAATTATTTAGACACGGATAGACGCGGATGAAACACGGATGAAAGATAGGAAAGAGGTCTTAGGCAGCCGGCAGGGAGAAAACTACTCGCCGCTGTAGGGAACGCCCTCTGTGGCGTTCCGTGCGTCGCCGAGAAACCGGATCGCCACCGAGGGCGTTCGCTACAGCGGTTCAACACCTTGGGTATGGGGTAACCTGTGATTTCCCGAGGCCCAAGGTCTAGGACCCAAGACCTATCTTCTGTCTCCATCCGTGTTCGATCCGTGTTCATCCGTGGCTAGATCTCTTCTGTTGATGATGGTTTTCGCGGGCTGCCGTGGGCGACGATCACAGCCGCCCCCACCACGGCTGCCAACAGCAGCACGCCGGCCACCTCGACGGCAACCATGTGCCGGCCGTACAGTTCCTGACCCAAGTGGGCTACGTGTTGCGGCGAAAGGATGCCCTGGGCCAGGGCCGCTTCGCCCGCCGGCACTGGCACACTGGCTGCGGACGGCACCTTGGCCGGCACGCCGTGGAACACTTGGGCCAGCATCATGGTGAGGATGCCCACCATCACCGCGCCGGTGGACGCCGCCAACAGCGGCTCCCAGCTCAGACGATCGTACGGGGCATGGCCCTTGGGCTGCGCCAACATGAGCACGAACAGAAAGGTGACGAGGATGGCTCCGGCGTAGACCAGCAGCGTCGCCACGGCGAGGAATTCGGCCTCGATCAGCAGGAACAGGCTGGCCACGCCGGCCAACGTCATGCCGAACCAGATCGCACAATACAACGGGCTGCGGAAAGTGATCGTGGCCACGGCGGCCACGGCGGTCATGCCGGCAAAGAGAAAGAACATGCCATTGGCGGTCCAGCCGCCCAACGACTCGAGTTGCGAGGCCGCCAGCCCCAACGCGACGGCGGCCAGCACGACGCCGGCCGAGCGCCCCCCGGCGTTGCCGCGGGGCAGCATCAGCCACAGCGCCGCCGCGCCCAGCAAGCTCGCCAGGGGAATCATCCGCTCGGGATCGTGCATGAGGATGTTTCCTTATGTATCCGGCACACGCCGTGTGCCGGATACCCTATCGCTTGGACGGCATCGGCTCGCTGTCCTTGGTCTGGTCGTAAATGCTCAAGAGCTTCTCTTTGTCGAAAATCATTTCCTCGCGGCTCTTGCCGGAGAGGTCGTACAGGCTGGTCAACTCAATGGCCTCGACGGGACAGGCCTCCTCGCACATGCCACAAAAGATACAGCGCAGCTCGTCGATGTTGAAGACCTGCGGGTATTTTTCCCGGTCGGGCCAGGGGCTGGCGGCGGCCACGATGTCGATACAATGGGCCGGACACGCCGTGGCACAGAGGAAACAGGCCACGCATTTCACGCGGCCTTGCTCGTCGCGGTTCAAGCGATGCACGCCGCGATAGCCCAGCGGATCGACGATCTGGTGGCGCTGCTCGGGGGCTTGCACCGTCTTCTTGCGGCCGCAGAGGTGCCGCAACGTCGTGGTCAGGCCCTGCAGGAACAACAGCAGATAACTCTTGCCCAACAGGCCCAGACGCGGCGGCTCGACCCAGCGGATATTTTCATCGTCGTTCTTCACGATAAGGGAATCTCCTCGTCCTCGAAGCTGGGGGAAATCGGGCCGCGCCGCGGGCGGTTGTCGCCGGTGGCCGGGATCATCAACGTGGCGACCAGCCACGACAGCAGCAGCACGCTCAGGCCGAACAGAATGGCGGCCGTCGCTTCCGCCAGCCCGGCGCGCGCGGCCAGGCGGGGGCCGTATTCCATCCAGACGGCCACGGCCACCACGTTGACCAGCCCCAGCGGCAACATCACCAGCCAGGCCAGGGCCATCAACTGGTCGAAGCGGAATCGCGGCCAGCTCCAGCGGGCCAACATGAAGAAGAAGACAACGCCCAGCACTTTGGCCATTAGCACGATGACGCGCAAAATGGCCACCGGCCACGTCACGATGTCGCCGGCGCCGGTCAGCCCCCAGAGGTGCCACCCGCCCAGGAAAAGGATGGCGATCAGGAAGGCGGCCGTTATCATGTGTATGTACTCGGCGACCAGATACATTAGCAACTTAATGCCGAAAGATTCGGTATGATAGCCGCCGACTAGCTCCTGCTCGGCCTCTGGCAAGTCGAAAGGCAGCCGGGCCGCCTCGGCGAAGGCCGCCACGCCGAAGACCAAAAGCCCCAGCGGCTGCACGAAGACGTTCCATAAGCCGGTTTCAGCCTGATGGCGGATA
>CAYYBU010000074.1:0-8638 GCA_964469945.1 uncultured Planctomycetaceae bacterium | reverse complement strand
ATCCCAATCATCCGGAGGACGTGCTCCGCGTCATCAACGGCCCGGTCGTCTATCACGCCCCGCAAACGGATATCACGTCGATCATTGTCGACAGCCTCAACAGGCGACTGGCCGGCGCCCGGGGCGCCGACAACCGCTATGCCCCGCAGCCGCGCGGCGTGTACGTGCCCGGACAGCCTCGCTAAGTTTCGCCCCCGGGGCGGCCTCGGCCAGGTTATGGATGGCCTGTCGGGGACTGCCGGAACGAGCCCTTTCCTTGTCATGGATGACTGGCGCCTTGGGATGGATGTGACACGCAATCAGCAAACGATCGCTGGGCCGGCCACGGTCGAAGGCATCGGCTACTGGAGCAGTCGCGACGTGCGGCTGGAGTTTCGCCCCGCCGCCGTCGACAGCGGCATCGTCTTCGTGCGCAGCGATCTGCCGGGCAATCCGCGAATTCCCGCCACCATCGCCCACCGCACGGAAACCCCCTTGCGCACCGTTCTGCGCCTGGGCGACGCCCGAGTGGACATGATCGAGCACGTCATGGCGGCCTTGGCGGGCATGCAAGTCGACAACTGCGAAATTTGGGTCAACCAGGCCGAAATGCCCGGTTGCGACGGCTCCAGCCTGCCCTTCGTCGTCGCCCTGCAAGGCGCCGGCCTTCAGGAGCAAGCGGCGCCGCGCGCCATCCGGCACGTCAGCCGGGTGATTCGTATGGGCGACGAGAAAAGTTGGATCGAAGCCCGCCCCTCCGCGTCGGGCCGCACGATCGTGCAATATGAGTTGGACTATGGCAGCGGGAACGCCATCGGCCGGCAGTCGCTGGAGATCCTGCTCTCGCCGCGGTTCTTTCATGTGAACCTGGCGCCGAGTCGAACCTTCATGCTGGAGAGCGAAGCGGCCGCCTTGCAGACGCAGGGCCTCGGTCTGCGCGCCACCTTCCAAGACCTCTTGGTGTTCGACGCCGCCGGGCCGATCGGCAATTCCTTGCGATTCCCCGACGAATGCGTGCGGCACAAAATCGTCGACGTCATCGGCGACCTGGCCCTGGCCGGCTGCGACCTCGTGGGCCGTTTCATCGCCTACCGCAGCGGCCATCGCCTCAACGGTGAACTGGTCCGGGCGATCCTCGCCGACGACACCGCCGAGCAGAAAAACTGGAGACGCTGCGCCTGAGCGGGAAAACGGAAAAAAGAGGGCAGGCGCCTTTGATGCAACTCGAAGCAGAACCGAAAAAGCCAATTTTCACCATGCGTCCACGCAAGAACCTGAAGGAGCCCCGGCGATGAGCACCTGCATTGCCGATCATGTCTCGATCGACCCCCGCGCCCAAATCGACGACGACGTCGAGATTGGCCCGTTCTGCGTCATCGGTCCCCAAGTGCGGATCGGCCGCGGAACCCGCCTGGAAAACAACGTCACCCTGATGGGCAACGTCGCCATCGGCTGCCGCAACCACATCTACCCCTGCGTCGTCATCGGCGGCGAACCCCAGGACATCAGCTACCGCGGCGCCGACACGCGGGTGGTCATCGGCGACGACAACATCATCCGCGAGTGCGTCACCATCAACCGCGCCACGGAAAAAGAAGACGGCGTCACCCGCGTCGGCAACGGCAACTTCCTCATGGCCTGCTGCCACATCGCCCACGATTGCCAGTTGGGCGACCAGATCATCATCGCCAACGCCACGCTGCTGGGCGGACACGTCCACATCCACGACCATGCCTCGTTGTCCGGCGCCGTGGCCATCCACCACTTCGCCACCATCGGCAGTTACAGTTTCGTGGCCGGCGTTAGCGCGGTGCGGCACGACGTGCCGCCGTACATGCTCGTCGAGGGTTATCCGGCGCGCCCGCGCTGCATCAACGCCGTCGGCCTGAAACGCAACAACTTTCCCCCGCACGTCATCCAGGCGCTGGCCGAAGCCCACCGCCTGCTCTACCGTGCCAAGGTCGGGCTGGACAACGCCTGGGAAATTCTGCGTAGCAACGGCCAACTGGTGCCGCAGGTCAACCACCTGTTGAGTTTCGTCCAGGGCCAGCACGAAGGACAGCATGGCCGCGGCCGCGAACATCGCCGCGCCGCTTAAGGCATAAGGCGCACGCCGCGTGCCGTTACGAGCGGCCTACAATAGGAATCGAGCCGTGAAAAAACTATCCCTTGCCGTCATCGGGGCCGGCCGCTTGGGCGGCTTCCATGCCCAAAAAATCCTCGGCCTGCCCCACGTCGAATTGCTGGCCGTGGTCGATCCGTTGGCCGCCAACCGCAACCGCCTGGCCACCGAGTGCAGCACGCAGGCGCTGGCCGATCATACCTCCTTGCTGGGCCGCGTCGATGCCGCCGTGATCGCCTCGCCCACGCGATACCATCACAAGTTGGCCATGGATTTTCTCGAAGCGGGCACGCACCTGCTGGTGGAAAAGCCGCTGGCCGCCACCCTGGCCGAGGCCAACGAACTGGTTGCCGCCGCCCGCCGTCGTAACCTGGTGCTCCAGGTCGGCCACGTCGAGCGCTTCAATCCGGCCCTGACCGCCGCGATGCCCCATTTGCACAGTCCGAAATTCATCGATGCCGTCCGCACCTCGGGTTTCACCTTTCGCTCCACCGACATCGGCGTCGTGCTAGACCTGATGATTCACGACATCGACCTGGTGCTCTCTTTGGTCCGCTCGCCGCTGTGCAAGGTCGACGCCGTGGGTTTCTCCGTGGTCGGTGGCGAGGAAGACGCCGCCAACGCCCGGCTGGAATTCGAGTGCGGCTGCGTGGCGACGCTCTCCGCCTCGCGCGTGAGTTACGAGCCGGTGCGCCGCATGCACGTCTGGTCGTCGCGGGCCTTTGCCGCCATCGACCTCGCCGCCCGCACCACCACGCTGGTGCGTCCCAGCGAGGCGTTGCTGCGTCGGCAATTCCAGGTCGAGCGGCTCACGCCCGAGCAAGTCGACTATTATCGCGGGCACTTCGCCGAGGAACACTTGCCGCGCGAGCACAAACAGTTCGAGGCGGTCGACGCCTTGGCCCTGGAGCTTCAGGACTTCGTCGACGCCATTCGTGCGCCGCGGCAACCGCGGGTGACCGGTGCGATGGGCCGCGACGCCCTGGCCGTTGCCGAGCAGATTCTGGTCCGCATTGGCGATCATGCCTGGGACCGCGCGGCCGGCGCACCGGCCGGACCGTTGGCCACGCCGCAACCGAGCATCGTTCCCGCGCCGCACTTCGATCTGTCCGCCCAACGGCGGTCATCGCTTGCGGCGGAAAACGAAGGGCGTTAGCGCCATCCTGTGGTGCAGGCGAAACGCATGCACCACAACCGACAAAACATCAACTCGCCGGACACACTGGCAAAGCCAGTGGCACACAACGGCAAGCCGTGGCGCACGCTTTCAGCCTGTGGAATACCGCACAGCGAGATGCCCGTGTCGCGCCGGCTCCCTTCACTTCTCCGCGTGCGTCGTTGTCGGCGGGGCAACCGTGGCCGGCACGGCCGGCAACTCCAGGGTGAAGCGGGCGCCATGTCCGGGCGTGCTCTCGACCAGAATGCGGCCGCCGTGCTCGGCCAGGATCTTCTGGCTTACCGGCAATCCCAGGCCGGTGCCGCGGCTCTTCTTCGAGGAGACGAAGGGACTGAACAGGTGGTCCATCTGGTCCGCCGGAATGCCCGGCCCGTTGTCCTCCACCTCGATCCGCACCAGCGCGTCGGCCGTCAGGCAATGCGAACGCACCTCCACGCGGCGGCCGCTCGGGCCGTCGGCCGCCGCATCAATGGCGTTGGTCACCACGTTCAGCACCGCACGATGGATCCCCTCGGGATCGAAGACCATGTCGGGCATCGTCTCGGCCGGCTGCCAGCGCAGTTCGACTTCCTCTTCCACCGCCCGCGCGGCCATCAGTTCCATCACGTCGCCCACCACGGTGTTGATGTTGGCCGTCGTCAGGTCGGGCTCGCGTTCCTTGCTGAAGGTGAGCATGTCCAGCACCAGGGTGGATATCTTGTTCTGATTTTTCTCCACGATCTTCCAGCCCTTGGAGACCACCGACTCATCGTGCTCGGAGAGCCCCAACTCGATCAGGTAGCTGCCGCCGCGAATGCCCTGAAGGATGTTCTTGATGTGGTGCGAGAGCGTGGCGATGGTTTGCCCGATGGCCGCCAGCCGTTCGGCCTGGACCATGGCCGAGTAGTAGCGGGTGTCTTCCACGGCCAGGGCCGCCTGGTGGCCGATGGCGATCATCAGCTTGAGGTGGTCCTCGGTGAACTTGTTGGCCCGGCCGCGCTGGATCACTTGCTGGGCCGAGGTCGAGGTGTCGATGTAGATGGCCCCCACCACGCCGTAGCGGCCCTGCATGGGGACGCAAATCGCTTCGCGCACGCCCATCTGCACGATGCTGGCCGCCGGGTTCCAGCGGTCGTCCTGGCGGGCGTCGCTGGTGAGCACCCCTTCGTTCCGCTCGGTCACGTAATCGAGGATGGTCTTGCTGATGCTGATCTTGTCGTCCGGACGGATCCCCTTGCGCGTCCGCCGCACCTTGGGTTCCAGGCGTTTGTTTAGCGGGTCGAGGATCATGATGCAGCCGCGGTCGGCCTCGACCCACTCGAAGATCAACTCCATGATGCGGTTGAGCAACTGGTCGATGTCCAACGTGTGGCTGACGGCCAAAGCGGTGCGATACATCACCTGCAAGTTGCCGCGGGCCCGCGCCAACCAGGAGTTTTGTGGCAGGTCGGCCTGGGAGTCGAAGACGCGGCTCCCCTCTTCCTGCGTCACCGAGCGAATGATCCGCGACTGCTCTTCCGGCGGCTGGGCCGCGGCGATGTCGATGCTGGCGGCCAGGTCTTCGCCCGACTCGCCGGCCGGACCGGTGTAGAGCATCAGGGTGCCACCGACCTGAATCTGATCCCCGCTGGCCAGATGATGGTGGATAATGCGCTGGCCGTTGACGAAGGTGCCGTTGGAACTGTTCAGATCGGCGACGGTGAAATCCTCGTCGCTACGGCGCAACTCGGCGTGATGGCGAGAAACTTCGGTATCGTGCAGTTGAATAGTGCTCGACGCGTCGCGTCCCAGCCGGAGGATGGCTTCCTCCAACTCGAAACGCGTGCCCTGATCGTTCCCACGTATCACGAACAGTGACGGCACGGCTCGGATCTCTCACCCTGACTTTTCCGGCAGCCTTGGAGCAATTCTTCGATTTTACGAATCAAGGGGCCATAATGGTAGGGCTTCGACACGAATTCCGTCGCCATCGCCGGTTTTCCCCGCCGCACGGTCCCCAAGAGCACCAGGGGGGCACAGTCCGTCCGCGACTGCTCGGCAAAGGGGGCCGAGGGGTTCTCCGCATTGGCGCCGTCCACTTCGAGGTCCAATACGATCAGGTCGGGATGATGCTCCCGGGCGAGTTCCAGGCCCCGCCGCGCCCGGCTGGCCGAGAGGATCCGCACTCCATGGCGTTCCAGGGCCGTCTGCAACACCTCGCGCGTCTCCGCCGACGAATCGACGATCAACACACTCTGCTGGCTATCCAAAATCATACCCTCCGTGGCATCCTCCGGCCGGACATCCTTGTCCAGCCTGGGCGGGCAGCTTTCTTGCGAGCCCCAAGCGGAAACAGGCCGAAACGGCCAGTCCCGTCAGGAGGGTCAGAGAATAACCAGTACGGCCGTTTGTGTCAAAGCGTATTCTTCGCTAACGGTCGGAAAGGGGGACTGGCTCCGTCGCCTCAGTCATGTTTGCCCCACAAGGCAGCGATGGCGGCGACGGTGCCTGTCCCCTTTTTCCGGCCTAGAAGCCCGAAGCGCAAGCGAGGGTCTCAGCGTGGTGCTTCCTCGCTTGCGCTTCGGGCTTCAATAATCATGGGCACTCGGGAGGTCATTTTACGTCGCATCCCAAACGGTGCGGAAACAATATATCCTCACCTACGCAACCAGCAGCCAAATCCACCAAATGGGCACGATGGGTAAACAAGACGATCTGCGTGGCGTGCGACACGTCGGCCAGCACACGTAAGGCGGCCGAGGTGAATGTCGGCGGCATGAATGAATTTCCAGGTCATGGGTTCAGCAGGGTGGGACGAGCGGAGCGAAGGCCCACCGATTGGGCTAGAACGCTTCTTCACTTTCCAGTTCGTCGGGATCGATTCCGTGGCGGCGTAGATTGTCCTTCATCTCCTCGGTGAGCGCGCCCCCCACTGAAGCTCGCAGCTTATCGTAGCTGTTTTTGAGTCCGCGACGCATGCTTACGAGGGCATACGCCAAAGCTGCGTCCCGAATGGCCAGGGCTTCCACGGAATCCGCCGGGTACTGTGCGGCGATGGCTTCGAGCGTTTTGCACACCTTTGTCGTCTCGGCGTCTATTTGAGAACTATCCGGCGGCATTGATACGACCTCTCCCGAATACGTGGTGAACAAGCTTGCCGAGTGGGACGAGCGTCTTTCCCATCATCCCCTCACCCCAACCCTCTCCCGGCCTGTCGCAAGCGACAGGCGGGAGAGGGGGACCATTCAATCTTTCATCCGTGTTCGATCCGTGTTCATCCGTGGTTAAGTCTGGAAATTAGCCGGCCGCCAGTTTCCGCAACACGGCCTGCAAAATGCCGCCGTGACGGTAATATTCCAACTCCACCGGCGTGTCGATGCGGACCTTGCAGCGGAACTCTCGCGCGGCGCCATCGGCCGCCGTGGCCCGGATCGTCAACTCGGCCCGCGGTTGCACGCCGTCGTTCAGCTCGGGAATATCGAAGGTCTCTTCGCCGCTCAGCTCCAGCGTTTGCCACGTTTGCCCGACGGGCAATTCCAGCGGCAAGATGCCCATGCCTACCAGGTTGCTGCGGTGGATGCGCTCGAAGCTGGCGGCCAGCACGGCGCGCACGCCCAACAGATAGGTCCCCTTGGCGGCCCAGTCGCGGCTGCTGCCGGTGCCATATTCGCTGCCGGCCAACACCACCAGCGGCACCCCTTCGGCCTTGTACTGCATGGCCGCATCGTAAATGGTCATCGGTTTTCCGTCGGGCAGATGTCGCGTGACGCCGCCTTCCGTGCCGGGGGCCAGCAGGTTGCGAATACGGATGTTAGCAAACGTGCCGCGCGTCATCACCCGATCGTTGCCGCGCCGCGAACCGTAACTGTTGAAATCCAGTGGCGCCACGCCGTGCTCCTGCAAATACTGGCCCGCCGGACTGGTGGCGGCAATCGAGCCGGCCGGCGATATGTGGTCGGTGGTCACCGAATCGCCCAAGGCGATCAGCACCCTCGCGTTGTGGAGCGGCACGATCGGCCCCGGCTCGGCCGGCAGATCGATCAGAAACGGCGGCTCCTGAATGTACGTGCTGGTGGCGTTCCACTCGTACAGTTCGCTCTCGGCCACCGGAATGGCGTTCCATACCGGGTTGGACTCGAAGACGTTGCCGTAGCGGGCACGGAACATTTCGGGCCGAATCGCCCGCGCTGCCATGGCGGCCACCTCCTGGGCCGTGGGCCAGATCTCGTGCAAATAGACGGGCTGGCCGTCGCGTCCGGCGCCCAAGGGTTCGCGGCTGAGATCCAAGTCCATCGTGCCGGCCAAGGCGTAGGCCACGACCAGCGGCGGGCTGGCCAGGTAATTGGCCTTCACCAGCGGATTGATGCGGCCCTCGAAATTGCGGTTGCCGCTCAAGACAGCCGCGGCCACTAGGTTCCCCTCCTTAACGGCCGCCGCCACCGCGTCGGGCAGCGGGCCGCTGTTGCCGATGCACGTCGTGCAACCGTAGCCCACCACGTCGAACCCCAATTGCTCAAGCGGCTTGTCCAGGCCGGTCTTCTGCAGATAGTCGGTCACCACGCGGCTGCCGGGGGCGAGGCTCGTTTTCACGTGCGGCGGCACGGAAAGCCCGCGCTCGACCGCCTTCTTGGCCAGCAGTCCGGCCGCCAGCATCACGTCTGGATTGCTCGTGTTGGTACAACTGGTGATGGCCGCGATGACCACGGCGCCATGGCCGATGGTGCTGCGGCGGCCGTTGTCGGCCACCGTGCCGGTGCGCGCCAGTTCAGCGTCGGCAAGACCGAAGCCGCGCTGGCTGGGCGGAGCCTGCAATGCCGCGTGAAAGGCCTGCTTCACCTGCGTCAAGGCGACCCGATCCTGCGGCCGCTTGGGCCCCGCCAGACTGGGCTCGACCGTGCCCAGGTTCAGGTGCAAGACCTTGCTGTACTGTGGCGTGTGGCCGCCGTTGTCGCCATTGCCGCCGCTGTAGCGGAACAGTTGTTGCTCCTTGGCGTAACTTTCCACCAGTTGCACTTCGCAATCGGAACGGCCCGTCTCGCGAAGATATGTCAAGGTCTGCTCGTCGATGGGAAAGAAGCCCATGGTGGCGCCATACTCGGGCGCCATGTTGGCCACCAGGGCGCGGTCGGCCAGTTTCAGGTGTTTCAACGCCGGGCCGAAATACTCGACGAACTTGTTGACCACCCCCTCTTTCCGCAGGATTTGCGTGATCGTCAACACCAAGTCGGTGGCCGTGCTGCCGCCGGGAAGCTGCCCGATAAGCTCGAATCCCACCACCTCGGGCGCCAACATGTATAGCGGCTGACCGAGCATAACGGCCTCGGCCTCGATGCCGCCGACGCCCCAGCCCAGCACGCCCAGGCCGTTAATCATGGTGGTATGACTATCGGTCCCCACCAGCG
>CAYYBU010000073.1:0-8677 GCA_964469945.1 uncultured Planctomycetaceae bacterium | reverse complement strand
CGGCACACTCCGTGTGCCGTTGGCCAGCGGCACACGGAGTGTGCCGGATACGTTAGTTTCGGTTGCGAGCGACGATGGATCAGCCTGCCTGCGAGCCTCCTATTCCCGAGACGACCCGCCCACTGCGGCCGCGGGCCTGGCGTCGGAGCGTGCGGCGGCTGCTGTGCGTTGCCCTGGTCGGTTACCTCCTTATCGTTCTGATCATGATGTGGTTCGAGGAATCGCTGATCTTCGTACCGTTCTCCGCAGCCAGCGATGATTGGCATCCGTTGGATTTGCCGATCGAAGACGCCTGGTTCGCGGCTGCCGACGGCGTGCGGATCCACGGTTGGTACGTGCCCTGCGAACATCCGCGCGCGGTGGTGCTCTTCGCCCACGGCAACGGGGGCAATCTGACCCATCGCGCCGACGCGCTTCGCGCGCTGCACCGCGAGGTGGGCGTTTCCGTGCTGGCCTTCGATTACCGCGGCTACGGCCATAGCGCCGGAAAGCCAAGTGGACAGGGCATCCTTGCCGACGCCCGGGCCGCGCGCACCTGGCTGGCCCGGCGGGAAAACATTCCCGAGGCGCAAATCGTCCTGATGGGCGAATCCCTCGGCGGCGCGGTGGCGGTCGACCTGGCCGCCGATGGTGCTCGCGGCCTGATCCTCGAGAACAGCTTCGACTCGTTGCCCGAGGTGGCGGCCTACCACTTCCCCTGGCTGCCGGTCCGGCTGCTCATGCATACGCGGCTGGACTCCGCAGCGCGGATCCGCGATTATCACGGTCCGCTGCTGCAGAGCCACGGCGATCGTGACGGGATCGTGCCGCTCGCGTCGGCGCAGCGCTTGTTCGCGGCGGCCCACGAGCCGAAGCAGTTCATCCTCATCCCCGGCGGCGACCATAACGACCCACATTCCACCGCATATTATGGACAGGTTCGGCAATTCGTCGAGTCGTTGAGGTAAGCGGGGGCGCAAAGGATCCGGCATCTACGCTGGGCCGGACCGCTGACCTGGGTTCCTGCTACAATGCAGGCATGGAGCAACACAAGATCGGCGACGCCACCATTATCCACGCGGATTGTTTTGCGTGGCTTGGAGTTTCGTGGCGAGATCATCCGCCTTGTCCGCACTCTGCGCGGCGGAGATCGCCCCAAGAACGCGGAAGAGGAATTCCCCGGCGTCTCCTCGATGCCCCGGGGCTGTTATGAGCCGTGGGGATTGTTCCGCAGGCCGATGGGCGACATGAAAGTTTCCGATTGTCTGCGGAAGTACCAGACCGGCGGGCTGCGGCGATACCCGGATGGCCCCTTTGAGGATGTCGTCCCCAGCGAACGTACACCGCGGAGGGAACGCGAGATTGCCGACCATCCGAGCATCAAGCCGCAGTCGTTCCTGCGCCGGCTCGTCTACGCCGCGCTGCCTTTGGGCGAGGGGGTCGTCGCCGATCCGTTCATGGGGTCCGGGTCGACCATCGCCGCTTGCGAAGCAATCGGCATCCAAAGTGTGGGCGTGGAACGCCACCGCGAATACTTCGACCTGGCGAAGAAAGCAATTCCCGGGCTCAAGGCCCTTGAGACCGATGCCGACGAACTGGTCGGAGCCGGTTGCCGGCTATTCTGAGCGGTAAATCCAATTGGCTTCCATCTTCTCGAAGCCGCTCCGGGTCACGCTTGCCGTAATGGTTGGCCGGCATCAGAAACGATTCCAGCCGCGGTAACTGCCTGGTGTACAACTGCTGATTTAGGAAACCCAGGAAGTCCAGGAAGTCGGCCATCGCCTTCTTGACGTGAGTGGTCGTCAGGCCGCAGGGCAAGACCACCTGTTTGTTGAAGCCGCGCGGGTCTAACGGGACCGGCGCGCAAGCTGTGCGTTCATCCATGATTCAGCTCCCGGGGTTCCATCACCGGGGCGGACTTTACCAGAGGGTGGGAACAGTGGCAAGACGAGAAGGGGCCGTCATTGGCACCCGGTTCAGTTCCGCGGCGAGTGCGGGGAGTTTCGCTGGCAGGCGCGTGACGAGCAGATAGGCTCGTTCACGAGCCTATCTGCCGTAGGCGGTCCTAGGGCCGGCGTTTACGCCGGTCCAGCAGCCGCGCCAGCCGAAAGTTATGTCAGGCCCGTTCACGGGTCTCCTCGCGGCAGGCAGGAGTCTCGTAAACGAGACTGACAGGAGTTGGCGAGGGGGTGACGGGTAGCTGACGCTGCCGGACCCGGCATGAATGCCGGGCCGATTACCGGCTGCGCCGGAAACGCCCGTGGAACGAGCGTAAACTGTCTGCCCGAGAATCTTGCCGCACGCTAATATCAGCACCAGTTGTCATGGTCCCCCACAGGACGTAGGATGGAGTGGCAAGCAGTTGCCGGAATTGATGTTCAAGTATTCTCTCTACTGCCATTCCGCGCAACTACCAGGTTGCCGATTGAAGATATAAATGCCAAAACTTGTGCGAGTGCTGCCAGAGAGGCGGATCGAGGGCTTGGCCAACAGGGACCACCCGGTATACGGCTACCGCGACCGGATGACAGGTCTGGGGAAGTACCGGTGTCCCTTCTGCGAGCAACTCACAGTGTTCGGTTCCTCGAGTGACAACCTTTCCGCGTCTGAACCATCGCCGTTTCCTGCGGAACTGAAGGATCTGTTTGATATGTTGACACCGTCGCCAATGTCCGACGATCGAAGCGCCCGGGACTTCTATTGCCGAATCTGCCAGCGACCAGTGCGCGTGGTGTATCAGATCGTGCCCTTGTTTCACCACGACTGCTTCGACGCGGAATGCGTAATCGAATTTGCTCCCACCGAGGACGCGCTGCTGCCGTCACAAACGTAATGGCAACGACCGCCGCAGTACAGGATTAGCGGAAAAACAATGGTGGGACTTCGCCCCGCTCGCCCCACCCCACAGGAATAACAAATCCTCCCATGACCGACACCCTCGAAATACAACCCAGCGGTCCGATCCACGGCACGATCCGGCCGCCGGGGTCGAAAAGCATCACCAATCGCGCCTTGATCTGCGCCGCCCTGGCCGAGGGAACTTCCACGCTCACCGGCGCGCTGGATAGCGACGACACCCGCGTGATGATCGAAGGGCTGCGGCAACTGGGCCTCGCGATCGATCATGATCCTGCGCAACAGACGATCCGCGTGCGCGGTTGCGGCGGCCGGCCGGCAGCCACCGGCGCCGACATCGCGGTGGGCAACAGCGGTACCACGGTACGATTCCTCACGGCCCTGGTGACCCTCGGTCACGGCACGTTCCGCCTCGACGGCACACCACGGATGCGGCAGCGCCCTATTGAAGACCTCCTCGATGCTTTGCGGCAACTCGGCGCCGACGCCGACGGCGAATTGGGCTCCGGATGTCCGCCGGTCGTGGTTCGGGCCGCCGGTCTGCGCGGCGGCCAGGCCACCGTGTCAGGCAGCATCTCCAGTCAGTTTCTCAGCGCCCTGCTGATGGCCGCGCCCGCCGCACGGCAGCCCGTTGAACTGACGATCTCCGGCACGCTGGTTTCACAGCCCTATGTCGAGATGACCCTGCGCGTCATGGAGGCCTTTGGCGTGGTCGTGGAGCACGATGGCGATCGCTTCCTGGTTTCCCCCGGCCGATATCGGGCGTGCCCCTACGCCATCGAACCGGACGCCTCGGCGGCCAGCTACTTCCTGGCCGCGGCCGCCATCACGCGCGGCAGCGTCATGGTCGAAGGGCTTTCGCGCAACAGCCTTCAGGGCGACGTGGCCTTCTGCGATTGCCTTGCGCAAATGGGCTGCCAGGTCCAGTACGGCCCGGATCGATTGACGGTCGTGGGCGGTCCGCTGCACGGCATTGAAACCAACATGAATGCTATCAGTGACACCGTGCAGACGTTGGCCGCCGTGGCGTTATTCGCCGATGGTCCCACGATGATTCGCGGCGTGGCGCACATTCGGCATAAGGAGACCGACCGCATTCGGGCCCTGGCCATCGAGCTGCGCAAACTAGGCGCGGCGGTGGACGGAAACGAAGACGGTTTGCGAATCGTTCCCGGCCTGCTGCACGGCGCCACGCTGGACACTTACGACGACCACCGCATGGCGATGAGCCTGGCCTTGGTGGGACTGGCCGTGCCGGGCGTGATCCTTCGCGATCCGGGCTGCACGGCCAAGACGTATCCCGGCTTCTTCACCGATTTGGCCAGGCTGACTTGCGAAAAGATATAGCAAGCGTAGGTCAGGCTGTGCCTGACGCCCCGGATCTGTCAGGCAGAGCCTGACTTACTGCACCGCTGTTTCACTGCGGGCGGGAGGTCCGCTGATGGCCGTTGCCTTGCGTGGCCGACCTGAGCAATTCGTCGGCGCGGCGCAGCAGGGCGCTGCCGTGATCGACGAAATCGCCGCGCACGCTGGCAGGATCCATGGCCGCGAACTTGCCCTGGCAATGTTGACAGACAACGCGCTTCCCCAAATACTCCACGCGAATCTGCAATCGTCGTCCGCAGGTCGGGCACTCTTGGACGAAGTACGTGGCGTTTGGCATGGCCGTTCCTCCTGTTTACCAGGCGCCTCTTTCCCCGGTCGCTCTCCATGAACACCGGCCATTATTGGACATGAGGGGGCACGTTGTCAATCGTAATACCACGAATTCACTATCCCCTAACACATTTGGCGCGCAAGGCCAAGAAATCCCTGACATCAGCGCAGCCGCCGTGCCGATTTGATCACAATCGTTTGCACCGGCGTGTGCTCGACCTGCTGGGTATCGCGCACCGGCACCTGGGCCATGCTGTCCAGCACGCTCAGCCCGTCGGTCACTTCACCGAAGACGCAATAGCCGTAGTGATCCGGGCTGCGGTCTTTGAAGTCCAGGACTTCGTTGTCGGCCAGGTTGACGAAGAACATGGCCGTGGCGCTGTCGATCACGTCGGGCTGCCGTGCCATGGCGATCGTGCCGCGACGATTTTTCAGACCGTTGTGGGCTTCATTGCGAACATAGGGACTTTGGGGCGACTTTTCTTTCAGGTCAGGCGTAAATCCGCCCCCCAGCACCACCTTGGGGTAATCCCTCTGGACTTGGTGGAAGATCGTCCCTTCGTAATGCTTGTTGGCGACGTACCTGAGGAAGTTGCTCACCGTCAGCGGGGCCTTCTCGGCATCCAGCCGCACGGTGAAACTGCCCATTGAAGTCTCGAAAGCCACCACGGGATGAAGTTCATCCTGCTGGTCCCGCTTGGCGGCCGCTGGTGCGGTCGCGCCCGCGTCAGACGCAGCCTGATCTCCTTTGGGGCCATTGACCGCCGCGGCGGGCTGTCCACTGCCACCGCGAGAACAGCCGAGCGCCGCCAAGAGGGAAATTGCCACCAGACTCGCTATAGGGTGCTTCCAGTAGTGTTGCACTGCCTTGCCTCCATGCTTGGGGTTGAAGTCGCTATCATCCCCGGAATGGCGGTTTCTTGCAACGCCGATTATGTGAAATTATTCTTTTTCGGGCACTTCCCGCACCAACCGGCTGATCTGCTTGAACTCGGGCGTACCGGCCGTTTGGCACCACTCGAACAGGGCAGCCTCGGTCGTGGTCAAGGTGGCCCCGGCCGAGTCCATGCGTCCCAGGGCCGTGCGGCCGTCGATCTCCAGCCGCGACCCGACGGCGTCCACCGCCACGAAGACCCGCCAACCGTCGGCCAGAAGGTCCAGGACGGTCTGCTGCACGCACACGTGCGTTTCCACGCCGCACACCAACAGCTTGTGAATCCCGCGGGCGCGGAAGTCCTCGAATATCTGTGGGCAGCCGGCACAACTGAACGTCACTTTGGCCGCCCGTGCAGGCAGCCGCTCGGCCAGTTCGGCCACCGTGGGTCCCAGTCCCTGGGGATATTGCTCCGTGGCCGCCACCGGGAGGCCGAGGATCCCGGCCCCTTCGATCAGTCGCCGGGCGTTCCAGATCAGCCGGGCATGGTCGTGAATATGCGGTACGAGTTTTTCCTGAATATCGACGACCAACAAGGCTGTATCGCCGGCCGACATCAACTCAGGACTACGCGGAAGGATTGGTTGCGGATTCATAGCAGGCAGGATATCGCAACGGCAAGGTTCTGAACAGAGAGGTCCGCACCAAAAAAGAAAGGCTCCGGCGGGGACTTCCCGCACCGGAGCCTTTTGGGACGCTTCCCTGGCCGCCGCGATCGTTGCGACGACCCATGGACCTTCGCCTCACCAAGCCGTGGCAACCGCCTCGGTTTGGCTGCGGACGAAGAGCTGATCGTTCATGCTCAACCGGTCCATCACAATACGAACGTAATTGCCGTTGGCCTTTTGCAAACGAGCCACGCCATCCTCGACACTGACGAAGCGGGCCTCGATTTGATAGTCGCCGGTAATGTCCGACCATGTCCGCAGGCCGTTGACATTGTTCTGGCCGAACGGATTGTCACCGGGCGCAGCCGGCTTAGCCGGGGCCGGATTGGTCGGGGCCGGAACGGCCGGAGCGGGAACTTCCGGGACCGGATTGGCCGGGGCCGGAATGGCCGGCGCTACGGGAGCAACCGCCGGCTTCTCGGCCGGTTTCTCCGCGGGCTTCTCGGCCGGCTTCTCAGCGGGCTTCTCGACCGGCTTCTCGGCCGGCTTCTCCGCAGGCGCTACCAGCACAGGCGGTTTCTCCGACGGGGATGTGGCTGGCGCCTTCTCGGGCACAATCTTCGGTTCGCTTTGAACCGCAGGCGGCGGGCCTTGCGGAGGCGGCGGGACCATGCCCGGCGGCGGCATCATCGGCTGACCAGGCATCGGTCCAGGAACGACGGTCGATCCCGCGGGAATCGGCCCAATCGGGCCCGGTCCGAAAGGCATCGGCGCACAAGGCGACGGCCCACTAGGCTGACAACAGGTCGGCCCACAGGGCTGACCACACGGTGAGCAGCAAGGCTCCGCGCAGCACGGTGTGCAGCAGGGCGTGCAACAGCACCGATGGACGCGGCAGCGACGGGCGTGGCAACGACAGAACAGACCATCCAGGCATCTGGCCGATGCCACGTCCGTGACGACAAAACTCGCCGCGATCAAGGTCGCGACCAACAATCCCACTCTTCGTCCCATTTCAAAGGTCTCCAGTTTCAAAAGGAAAAAAAAGGTTCCGATCTTGTTGCCGTTGGCCCCAGATCGTCATTATTTTACCCATTCGCCCCTGACTATGCAATTACTCCGATCTATAAAATCTACTCTGTAAGTGGACACATTACTCCCTGCGGATCGCTTTGACAACCATTTTTCCCGCAAAACATGCCATTAAAACCGCAAAGTCCGTAGATTCACGCCACACAGAACCACCCAAACGCATGGTTCCAGTCACTTTCCCGGCCCTGGTCCCTGGCGTCGCCGGCCGATTTCCGCAATATTGGTCCCTTGGACGCGAAGAAGGGATACGAACCGCAGGGAGCATCCATGACTGTAAAGACTCATTCGACGACCGTTTTGACGGTTCGACACCAGGGCATCGTCGCCTTGGGCGGTGATGGTCAGGTGACCGTCGGCAGTGCGATCATGAAGGCCGACGCGCTGAAGATCCGCCGTCTGCTGGACGACCAGGTCATCACCGGTTTCGCCGGTTCCAGCGCCGATGCCTTCGCGCTGCTGGAGCGTTTTGAGGCCAAGCTCAAGGATCATCGCGCCAATATCGTGCGGGCGGCCATCGAGTTGGCCAAGGAATGGCGCACCGATCGCGCACTGCGCCGCTTGGAAGCCATGCTGGCCGTGGTCGATGCCCAACATACGCTGTTGGTGACCGGCAACGGCGACGTGATCCAACCGACCGATGGCGTCTTGGGGATCGGCGCCGGCGGCAGCTATGCCGTGGCCGCCGCCCGGGCGCTCGTCGCGCATAGCACGCTGGGCGCCGCGGCGATCGTCCGTACGGCCTTGGAGATCGCCGCCGACATCGACATTTACACGAACAAGAACATTGTCGTCGAGGAGTTGCCATGCGCGACCTGACCCCGCGTGAAATCGTTGCTGAACTGGACCGCTACATCGTCGGCCAGGACGCGGCCAAGCGGGCGGTGGCGGTGGCCATTCGCAACCGTTGGCGCCGCCAGCAACTCCACGAAGACATGCGGGCCGAGGTGGCGCCCAAGAACATCCTCATGATCGGTCCCACCGGGGTGGGCAAGACCGAGATCGCCCGCCGCCTGGCCAAGCTCACCGGCGCGCCGTTCATCAAGGTCGAGGCCACCCGCTACACCGAGGTGGGCTACTACGGCCGCGACGTGGAGAGCATGGTCCGCGAGTTGGTGGAAAACGCCATCGGTCTGATCCGCCAGCAGGAGCAGGAGCAGGTGAAAGACGAGGCCCAGCGGCGCGTCGAGGACCGCCTGCTGGATTTGTTGGCGCCGGCGCCGCCGTCTTTCGACGCCGCGGCCGACAGCCCCGATTCGCCCGAGCGCTATCAGCGCACGCGGGAGAAGATGCGGGCGATGCTGGCCGGCGGCGAGTTGGACCAACGGAAGGTGGAACTCAACCTGGAGCAGAAGGCCACGCCCATGATGTTCACCGGCATGGGCCTGGAGCAAATGGACATCGACGTGCAGGGCATGTTCGAGAAGATTCTGCCCAAGAGCGCCGTGCGCCGCGAAATGACCGTGGCCGAGGCCCGCCGCGTGCTCTTCGAGCAGGAGAGCGACGCCCTGATCAACCAGGAGAAGGTCCACGCCACGGCCATCGACCTGGCCGA
>CAYYBU010000072.1:0-8760 GCA_964469945.1 uncultured Planctomycetaceae bacterium | reverse complement strand
GAAACAGAGGCCAAACTTGAGATTCAGCGGCGCATCAAGGACAAAAAGTTGGAACTGGCCTGGTCCTACATGTTGGACTACGAGAACCAAGCCAATCCGTTTGAGGAGAGGAGAGACGACACAATTCGTGATTGAGGTGGAGTAATGCTAACCGACACGGAGATCAAGACGGCTGCCTTCCGCGCGCTAGTCGAGGCTCTGGGCGACGTACAGGCGGAGAGATTTATTGCTTTGATTCAGCGTGAGCCGTTCGACTATACGCAATGGCACCGCACTCTCTGGCCCGACAAGGGAGTCGAGGAGGTTAGTCAGGCGGCCATGAAAGCTCGCCGCCGACCTTGCCCGGCGTCGGTGCCGGCGCTGGCTTGATCTGGCGGAGACGCCAAAGGTCGGGCGTGGCCGGTGTATAATCAGTGTTTTCCGGTTGTTGCCGCCGCCATGCCGATCCTGCTGAAAGACCTGACCGCCGAGCAGTTGCACGCCCAGCTTGCGCACCTGGGCGTCGAGCCGCGGCTGGCCCGGCAGCTTCAAGTGGCGGCCGTGCGGCGTGGCCAGATTCCAGCCGCGGTGCCCGGCGTTTCCGCCCAACTGCTGGAAAAGGTCCGCCGGGCGACGACCATCCCGCACTTGACGACGGTGGCGAAGGTCGTTTCGCCGCAAGACGCCTTTACCAAGTACCTGTTTTCGAGCGGCAGTTCGGAGCCCTTCGAGGCGGTGCGGATACCCCTGTTGCACCGGCCCGAGGATCGCAAGTACGTGGTCTGCGTCAGTTCGCAGGTGGGTTGCGCGCTGGGCTGCGATTTCTGCGCCACCGGACGGATGGGCTTCCGCCGCAACCTGGCCGCCTGGGAAATCGTCGATCAGGTGGCGAAGGTCCAGGCCGATTCCCCGTACCCGGTTCGCGGCGTCGTGTTCATGGGCATGGGCGAGCCGCTGCTGAACTACGACGCCGTGATGCAGGCCATCCGCATCCTGTGCGAACCGTGCGGCATGGCCATCGCCGCCAAGGCCATTACCATTTCCACGGCCGGCGTCGTGCCGGGCATCCGCCGTTTGACCGCCCAGCCGCACCGCTACAAGCTGGTCGTTTCGCTCAACAGCGCCGACCCGCTGACGCGGCTCCGCCTGATGCCGGTGGAAAAGACCCACGCGACGGCCGAACTGATTCGTGCGCTGCGGGAATATCATGCCGCGACGGGCCGGCGGGTCACGTTGGCGTGGATCATGATCGCGGGCGTGAACACGCGCGCCGAGGACGCCCGCCACCTGGCCGAACTGACGCGCGGGCTGCCCATCATGCTCGACCTGATCGACGTGAACGATCCGACGGGCCGGTTTCGCCCGCCATCACCGCAAGAGTTGAGCGACTTCCGCGATTGCCTGACCGCGGAACTAGGCATGCCGGTGACGCGCCGCTACAGTGGCGGCCAGGACATTCACGCCGCCTGCGGCATGTTGGCCGGCCGGACGGCTTTTCTCCCTTAAGTAACGTATCCGGCACACTGCGTGTGCCGGATACGTTACTTGCGGCGCCAGTGACGCTCGGCGGCAAAGGAAACCAAGTCGGGGGCTGCCGCTCCCAACCGGCCGCTGTTGACGGTAATGTGGTACTCCAAGGGGCTAGTCCATTCGACGCCGAAGTAGCTTTCGTAAAAGCTACGGCGTTGGGAGTCGCTGTCGGCAACGAGTTTCTTGGCGACACTTTCGCGCACCCAGCGGTATTCCATCACTCGGCGCAAGCGGACAGCCAGGGGGGCGACAAGCCGGACGTGGAAGGCCCGGGGGGCGTCTCGCAAAAAACAATTGCCGCCGCGCCCCACCAGAATCACTTCGCCGCGCTGGGCTAACCGGCGCACAATCTGCTCGATGGCCTCGATGTAGCGCTGATGAATACTGCCGGGGCGGAACCGTTGGAAAATGCCGGCCGGTCGCTCGTCGATCTTTTCCATTTCCGCCTCGGAAACGCCCAGGCTAGCGGCCTCCTGTTCCAGCAATTCGCGGTCGTAGAGGTGCATCTTCAGCCGCTCGGCCAAAGCAGCCGCGAAACCGGTCTCTCCGGCCCCCAGTTCCCGCGAGAGGGTCAACACGCGATCGTGTGCAGGAGCGTCGACGGCATCGACAGAACCAGGCTGAACGATGGCGGCAACCACGCCCGCCACGTCATCCAGCGGCATGCGGGCCGAATTGACGATCAAATCGTACTGGGCAGGCTGGACGGCGGCTTCGCCAAAGAAGTACCGCGTGAAAAGCTCGCGCGTGCGGTCCACTTCCAGGCATCGCACGCGGGCCTGCTCCAGCGACCAGCCTTCCAGTCCTGCCATCCGCTCGGCGCGCCAGTCGCGCGGTGCGACGAGCCGCAAATGAAAGACGTCGGGCATCTCGCCCAAGAGGTGCCGTGCGCCGCGGCCCACCAGCACCACGTTGCCCCGTTGGGCCGCCTGGCGGGCCACCGCGGTCAGCCCGTGCAGGTACTTTTGATGAGGTGGGTGCAGACGAAACCGGTCCGCCATGCCGATGGCCTTTTCATCCAGTCGGTCCAATTCGGCGTCGGGCACGTGCTCGACCGCGGCGGCCTGGTGGAGCAGTTCGCGATCGAGCAGTTCCCAGCCGAGCCTTTCGGGCAATTTCCGGGCGACCTCGCCGCCCCCCGCGCCGTATTCGCGCGTAATGGTTATGGCTTTCATCGAAGCAACTCCCGGTGGCGAACCCCATCGTCGCCCGCATTCTACCACCCCCCTAATTTACCGTCAACGTCGTCATGCACAGGGGTAATCCAGTGGCAATTCAAGTTGACAGGCGAGCCATGTCGAAGTAGGATTACATGATGGATTGAGGCGATGGGGTTCGCCTTTAAGTGCCGCCGGGCTTGCCGGCCTTCGCGGATAATGACCCCTACCGACAAGGTTGTCCTTGGAAGTAGGGGGTTTTTGTCGAAGAACCACCCTTGGGACCACCTTGTTCCCAAGGGTTTTTTATTGGTAACGGTTCCCGCCGGCAGGGAACGGCTTCTTCGGGAGGACAGAGCAATGCCTCGCATTCTGGTCGCGTTGGACAACTCGAGTGGTAGTGAAAAGGCTTTGGAGGCCGCCGTCAAGCTCGCCCAGCAGGATGGTGGCCGTTTGACTGCGGTCGCGGTCCTGGAACAGACGGGGAACCCCACGCTGGACCGCCTCACGGACGATGTCAAGGCTCAAGCGAAGAACGGCCTGGAGGAACTGCTACAAACCGCCGCCAACTACGCCCGCTCGCGGGGCGTGCGGTTGACCCCCATCCTTCGCGAGGGCCATCCGGCGGAGACAATCATCTGTTGTGCCGAGGAGGAAAAGGCCACCCTGTTGGTCCTTGGGGCCAGCAGCCTCTGCAACGGCGATCCTGGGCTCGGCGACACGGCCGATCAGGTGAGCAACTACTGTCCGTGTGCCGTGCTGATTGCGCGTGGCGCCGCGTGAAAAGGCGACCTCGCCCCGTTTGGCGTCGATCTCCGAGAGCCGGCTATACGTGGCGATGCGCTGGCTACCGCAGGCCGAGCCGATCTTGATCTATCCGCCGCTGTTCAGCAGCCGTGCTTCTGCAGCTTTTCGCGCAGCGTCTCGGCGGTGAAGGGCTTCACCAGATAATCGGAGACGCCGGCCTCGATGGCCTGCATGACGCGGCACTTCTCCGCCTCGGTGGTCACCATGATGATGGGAATCTTGGCGTCCTGCCCGCGGATCTCTTTGATCACTTCCAAGCCCGACTTGCCCGGCATGTTCCAGTCGGTCAACACCAGGTCGAAAAGTCCTGGTTTGAAGGTGGAGACGGCTTCCGAGCCATCGGCGGCTTCCGTGGTCTCGGTGACCCCGACCGCTTGCAGGGAGCGAAGAATGATCTTTCGCATGGTGCTGGAATCGTCGGCTACCAGAACGCGCGTGCCCATGGGGATATCCTCTGGTCTGAAGATGTGTTGGGAGGAACACCGTATTGCTACTGCAAGCAAGCTTAGGTCGCGGATGTGACCTGTCAAACGACCGGGGCAGGCCGTGCAGGGAGCACCCCGCGTGGCGTTGCCGACGGAGAGGCTTGCGGAAACCGTGCAACTCGATCTCGTGCCGTGAGTGCCGGCGTCACAGTTCCTCTAGGGGGGACGCTCGTAATGGAGGAGATTCCCGTTCTTGACAGGGGAAATTGTGACCTATAGTTGGCGAGAACGGGGCGGTTGCCCACTTCGACGTGGAATGCCACACGCCGCGACGCAAGGTCACAGGCCAAACGCGGGGCACTCGCGTTGCGTGGGCTTGTGTGCCACGAAATTTACTCGAAGAAAAAGAGGAACGAATCTATGTCCACCATGGCTGAAGAAACGACGGTCCAGCAGGTACGGCACGTGGAAAGCGGCGCCAGCATGCAGTTGGTCAGTTTCCGGCTGGCCCAGGAAGAATTCGGGATCGAGATCACCAAGGTCCAGGAAATCATCCTGATGGGTGAGATCACGCGCGTCCCGCAAACGCCGCCCTACATCAAGGGGCTGATCAACCTGCGGAGCACGGTGATTCCCATCGTCGATCTGCGTTGCCGCTTCAATCTGGCCGAACAAGAAGTCAGCGACGAAACGCGGATCATGGTGGTGAACGTCGCGGGCAAGACGATCGGCATCATTGTCGACGCGGTGAGCGAGGTGTTGCGCATTTCCGGCGAGCAGATCGCCCCCCCGCCGCCTACGGTGGCCGGACTGGGCCGCGAGTATCTGACCGGCCTGGTAAGGATGGAAGGCCGGCTGCTGATTCTGTTGGACATCGACAAGATCCTCAACGAAGAACAGACCGCGGCCGTCGACGCCGCGGCCGTTACGAACTGAACACCATGACACTGCCAGAACTCGAAGTCACGCCCCCGCCCGCGGGCGCCTTGGATCAGGTGACGGACGCCGAATTGAAGCGTTTCGCCGACCTGATCTATGCGCGCACCGGGATCCGGGTGTCGCCCCAGAAACGCATGTTGTTGTCCAATCGGCTGCGGCGGCGTCTGCGCGTCACCGGCATTCAGGATTTCAGCCGCTACTACGATCATCTGCACAGACTGCGGCCCAACGACCCGGAGTGGGACGCCTTTTTGCAGGAAATCACCACTCACGAAAGCTATCTGTTCCGCGACGAGAACCAATGGCGTTGGTTTCGCGGGGAATTCATGGCCGAGTGCGACGCCCGGGCGCGTGCCCAGGGACCGCAGCCCGTGCTGCGGATCTGGTCGGCCGCTTGCAGCACTGGTGACGAAGCCACCACGGCCGCCTGCTGCCTTGCCGCCTGTCTGCCGAACCTTGCCCAGTGGGAAATTCGCATTTTGGGCACCGACATCGGGCTGGGCGCGTTGGAGCAAGCCAACAGCGGCGTCTTCGGCGAGCGCGCCATGCGGCTGGTGCCGGAGGAGTACCGCCGCCGGTTCTTCCACAAAACGGCCGCTGCCCCGGTGTGGCAAGCCAACCCGGCCCTCATGCGCATGCTCGCCTTCCGCCAGCACAACCTCATGGAGCGGCTGAACGAGAAACCTTTCGACTTGGTGCTGCTGAAGAACGTGTTGATCTACTTCGATACGGCGTCGAAGAAGACGGTCGTCGCTCACGTTTGCGCGAACGTTCGGCCTGGCGGCCTGTTGGTGGCCGGCGCCGCCGAAGGCATCGCCGACATGCTTTCCGGTTTTCAACGCATCCATCCCTGGCTCTACCGGAAGCCGCTACGATAGACGGAACCTGCCATGACCGATTCTCCCACCGTTGCCCGCGATGAGTTCTTCGATAGCGTGTTGGGCGATTTCCTCGACGAGTCGGGGCAATTGCTCGATCGCCTCAATGCCGACCTCTTACAACTGGACGAATGGGTGCGCAACTGCGGCGGCCCCTCCGCCGCCGGCCACTGCGACGACCAACTGCTCAACGACATGTTCCGCTCGGCTCACAGCCTCAAGGGACTGTCGGCCATGCTGGGACTCGATCAGATCAACAGCCTGACGCACAAGGTGGAGAACGTCTTCGACGCCGCCCGCAAGGACGAACTGGCCATCGACGGCGACGTCGTGGAACTGATCTTCCAGGCCATCGATCGCTTGGGATGTCTGGTCGAGGCGATCAAGGAGCCCAACCACGAAGCCGTCGAGTGCCAGTCGATCGTCGAAGGCATCGGGGAACTGTTGCGCTCGGCGGGCGCGGAGCGTGCCCGGACCTCGCAGGCGGATGCCGACCGGGCTTTGCAGGAACAGCCGGCGGCGGCCGCAGCGCCCCTGGCCACCGACTATTTCGCCGGCCTGGAGGACGGTGAAAGCTCGTCGAAATACCTGCCGATTTTCATCGACGAGACCGGGCTCTCCCTCGATCAACTTACGGCGACGCTGCTGGCTACGGAAGCGGGCGGCAGCCCGGAGACCGTTGCCAACCTGCTGATCGTTTCGCACCGCATCAAGGGGTCGGCGGCCTCGATCGGCCTGAACCGTGCCGCCAAGTTGGCACACTTGATGGAAGACCTGTTGCAGCAACTCGTGGACGGCGGCCGCGCGCTGACGGCGCCGATCACCGACGCCATGCTTGCCTGCACCGATGGGTTGCGGCAGTACGTCGAAGGGCTCAAGCAGGGGAAGGCTTCGACGGCGGCGTTCCCCAGCCTTGCCGAGGCTCTGCTGGTCGCCGGCCAAACGACGGTTGCGTCCGACGCGGCGTCCGCGCAAGATGATGTTGCTCGGCCGCAACAAGCGGTACAAGCGGCTGCTGTTGTTGTGCCGACCGCTCCGGCGGCGGTTGCACCACCGGCCCCAGCGGCCACGGACAACCAGGTCGCCACCAGTGCGCGGTCGGCCGGCGTGTCTCCGCAGATCCATGCCCAAGTGGCCGTCGTGGCCCACGATCTTGACGCCACGCTGGTGGGCGAGGTCTTCTTCCAGTCGGATTTGCCCTTGGTGGGACTGAAGGCCCGGCTGATCTACGAAAAGCTGGCCGCGGCCGGCGAGGTCCATTTCTTCCAGCCGCCACCCGAAACGCTCGACGACCTGGAAGACCTCCGGCAAGTGACGTTCGGCGTTGCCACCGGCAAGACGGCGGACGCCCTGCGAAAACTGTTGCAGATTGCCGGCGTCGAGCACGTGGTCGTGGAACGGTTGGTGGCCGCGTCCGTAGCCAAAAATATCGTTCCCGCTCTTGCGGCCGCCTCTGCCCCTGTGGCCGCGGCTGCTGCCGCCGCGACGCCGCGGGCTCAGCGGCCCGCGGAGAAGAGTCGCACCAGCGACAACGCCAAGCCTGCCGAGACCGTGCGGGTCGATATCGAGCGGCTCGACCACTTGATGAACCTGGCCGGGCAACTGGTGATCAACAAGGCCCATTTCGCGCAGCTTGGCGACACGCTGAAAGGGGCCCTGGGCAATCGGCGGTCCTCGCAGGTTCTGGGGCGCGTTCTCGGCACCCTGGAGAAGATGAGCAGCAGCAAGGAAAGTTCGGGGGAAAGGCTGCGGCTGGAGGCGGAAAACGCCGGCCTCCGCGCCCAGGCACGCTGCCTGCGGCACGATCTGGAGATGGTCCGCCGCGACGTCGAGACGCTCGGCCAGGTGCGCGGCGCGCTGAATGAACTGTTCGAGACCATCCACCAGCTCGATCGGGTCAGCGACGGCATCCAGCAGAGCGTGATGGACACGCGCATGTTGCCCATCGGGCCGCTGTTCACCCGCTTCAATCGCGTCATTCGCGACATCACCCGGAGCAACGGCAAGAGCATCCGCCTGGCGATCAGCGGTGAAAAGACGGAGCTGGACAAGCGCATGATCGACGAGTTGAGCGACCCGCTGATCCACATGGTGCGGAACTCGGCGGACCACGGCATCGAGTCGCCCGAGGTCCGCGCCGCGGCCGGCAAGCCGCGGCAGGGCACCGTTACCCTCGATGCGTTCCACCGCGGCAACTGCATCATCATTCGCGTTAGCGACGACGGCGCCGGACTGGATGCCGAGCGCATCCGCCGCAAGGCCGTACAGCGCGGCCTGATCGGCGAGGCGGATGCCGAAAAAATGACGCTGCGCCAGGTCCATCAACTGATCTGGGAGCCGGGGCTCAGCACCGCCGAAAAGGTGACCGAAGTGTCGGGCCGCGGCATGGGCATGGACATCGTCAAGTCCAAGATCGAAGAGCTCAACGGCACCGTGGATCTGGACAGCGAACCGGGCCGCGGCACGACGATGACGATCAAGCTGCCCCTGACACTGGCCATTCTCCCCAGTCTGATGGTACAGATCGATGGCGACGTGTTCGCCATGCCGCTGGAATCGGTGGCCGAGATCGTCCGCGTCCAACCGCAGGATTTGTCCACCGTCCATGGGCAATGGACGGCTTGCGTGCGCGGCCGCGTCATCTCGCTCGTGCGGCTCCGCGACGTTTTCGCCTGGCACGATGCGCGGGCGGGCGTGGCCGACAGCGTCGCGGAGGGGGCCACCCTGGTGGTCATCAGTCAGGCAGGAGGCGAGATCGCCCTCCGCGTCGACTGTGTGTTGGGCGAGGAAGACATCGTCATCAAATCGATGGCGGAGAATTTCCGCAACGTACCTGGCATCGCCGGCGCCAGTATCCTCGGCGACGGCCGCGTTTCCCTGATCATCGATCCGGCCGCGGTGCTGGACATGGCGAAAAAGTGCAAGGAGCCTTCGCCGATATAATTGGTCCCTCGTGGCTTCCCTCGCCCGCTTGTCGCTCGCGACAGGCAGGAGAGGGGCCGGGGGTGGATTGCTAAAAACTTTCCAGGCTGAGCAGTGGTTTTG
>CAYYBU010000071.1:0-8763 GCA_964469945.1 uncultured Planctomycetaceae bacterium | reverse complement strand
ACCTTGTTGGCCCGGGCGGCCGCGCATCTCTCCCGCCAAGGCCAACGCGTGGGACTGGTGGCCAACGACCAGGCGACCGACCTCGTCGATACCGAGTTGCTCAAGGAGACCGGCGCGCAAGTTGAGGAGGTTGCCGGCGGTTGCTTCTGCTGCCGCTTCCCGAACATGATCGCCGCCATGCAACGTCTGGCCGAGCAGGGCCATGCCGACGTGTTGATCGGCGAGCCGGTGGGCAGTTGCACCGATCTGTCGGCCACGGTGTTGCAGCCGCTGAAGCAACTTCACGGCCGGCAGTTCGACGTCGCGCCATTCTCCGTGCTGGTCGACGTGCATCAGGTGCGGGTGCTCGACCGGCTGCGGAAGGCCGCGGCGGCGGACGAGCCGGCCCGCTTCCCGGACAACGTTCTCTACATCTACGAGAAACAACTGGAAGAGGCCGATCTGATCGTGCTGAACAAAGCCGACCTGCTCTCGGCGGAGGAGTTGGCCACACTGAAGACCTCGCTGGCCGAGCGGTTTCCGCAGACGCCGCTGTTGAGCATGTCGGCGGCCCAGGACGAAGGCGTGGACGCCTGGCTGGATTTCATCCGTG
Organism: uncultured Planctomycetaceae bacterium; assembly: GCA_964469945.1. Classification (GTDB taxonomy): domain Bacteria; phylum Planctomycetota; class Planctomycetia; order Pirellulales; family Thermoguttaceae; genus CAYYBU01. The sequence continues at coordinate 8,171 of CAYYBU010000071.1, read as the reverse complement.
AGGGTCGAACCGCGGGTGGAAAAATCGTCGCGGTGGATTACGACACCTATGCTGCGGGCGAGGCCGCCTTGGGCTGGATGAACGCCGCGGTGAAACTGCGGGCCACCGGCGACATCCAGTGGGCCGACTTCGCCCGCCGGTTGCTGGAGGCGATTCGCGGCCAGTTGCGCGCCCAGGCGGCGGAGATCGCCCACGTCAAGCTGTACCTGACCGTCAGCGGCGGCCACCTGGTGGGCAACGTCACCAGCAATGACGGCCCCATTTCCGTCCGCGGCAGCAGCGACGGGCAACCGGATGCCGTGATGCTGATCAACGCCCGCGTTCACGTCCAACCGGACGTATTGCGCGCGGTGGTCGAGAAGGCCCTGGCGGCCACGGCCGGGGATACCGTGGAGGCCACGATCACGAACCTGCGGAGTTTCTTTCCCGGCCGCCCGCAGCCGACGCATCGTTACGGCACCGTGGTCGATTGAATCGCGGGCACGTATCCGGCACAGGGAGTGTGCCGGGTGCTAAATAGAGTTGAACGATTCCCGGAGGAATCGCTGTAGGGAACGCCCTCCGTGGCGTTCCGTTTTGCCGGTATGCCCGGAACGCCACGGAGGGCGTTCCCTACACGGTTCGCTTGTGAATCAGGCAATTCTATTTAAGGAGCGGTGCTCCAGAGACGCAACAGTGCCAAGGTGCCGACGCCGTAGTAGGTGTACTCGACGTCCGCCGCGTCGTCGGCATCGCCGGCGAGGAAGCCGCCGCCGGGATGCGCGGCGCCGCGGAGGAAACGGGCCACTGCGGCCGCGTCGATCTGCTGCCGGGCGTCCAGCCCCCAGAGGGTCAGCAGTCCGGTGAAAGTGGAAAGCAGGTCGCCGCCGCGGACGGCCGCATGTGGTTTCAGCCCGCCGTCGGCGCTCTGCATCTGCGCGAAAAACCGGGCCGCCGGGGCCATGTTCTCCGCCAACATGCCATCGTGCATGGTCAGAAAGCCCAGGGCCGCCGCGGTGGCGTTGGTCTGCGACGCGCTCTGGCCGGCCAACTCCGCATAGCCGCCGTCCGGACGTCGCAGCGCTTGCACGGCGCGAACCGCATCCTCGACCGCCGGCATTTCGACCCCCAACATCTGGAAACACAGCGCGCCGAGAAACGTGTGGTAGGCGCTGACGCGCGGATCGTCGGCCGTTCGCGCAAAGCCGCCGCTGGGCAGCAGCCGTCCATAGAGCCACGCGGTCAGCCGCAAAGGGTCGAGCGCCGGGGCCGACAGCGTGGCAAGCGTACGGAAGCCTAATTGTCCGGGCAAAACGGCCTGGGGACTGTCCCAATTTTCGTCCGTCGTCTCCGCAGGAGACGCCGAAAATGGGACTGTCCCCTTGTCTTGCCCCACCCGTTGGCGCTCTAGCAGGCGACGTGTGCTGAGAAGGCTGAAACACTCGACCACGTCGCGGGGCGGAAGGCTGCGGCCGGCCAGGTAAGCGGCGGTCCGCGAAAAGGCCTCGTGAGCGGGCGCCAGCCAGGTCAGCACCCGCAGAGCGAAATCGGTATAGTATGGATCGGAGCCGCCTTGCCGGCCGCCAAAGCCGCCGTCGGGCCGCTGGCAACCGGCCACGAAACGAACCTGCGCGTCTACCAGCGGCGCGCTCAGGCCAGCGATGCCGGGACGCAAAAGCTCGTCCAGCAGATCCAGATACGCAGAGGCCGTCATTGACGGGAAGCCTCAGGTTCGACCGGCTCCGGCAGCACGATGCGCACCAGGAACCGCATCAACTCCTGCAGATCGGCCGTGGGGAAGTCGCCAGCCACAGCGAGGGCCCGGGCCCGCAGTTTCCCCAACAACTGTTCCGCCTTGGCAAAGGCGCCCGAGCGGCCATAGATTTCCCGCACCCGTTCCACGAACTGCTCCCGCGCCGACGAATCGTTGCCGCCGGCCAATTCGGCCAGCTCTTGGGCCGAGCCGTCCTGGGCCGCGAAGGCGCGGAGAATGGTGGGACGGCCTGCCAGGGCATCCAGGCCCCGATCGCGCTTGCTGGGATTGTCCTGACGCCAGTCGTCCAAGTCGTTGCGGATCTGGAATGCCTCGCCGAGGAAGGTGGTGAAATGGCGGAGAGTGCCCAGGTCCACGCGGGCGTCGGCGGCACGGAGGCCCGCATAAAGGGCCGCCTCGAATGCCGGCGCCGTCTTCAGGGCATAGACCGTTAGCACGTCGCCGGGCCGGGGCAGTTCCCGCGGCCGGTTCTGCCAAGCCAGTTCGGCCCCCTGGCCGCGGCACAATTCCAGATGGGCGTGCGACAGCCGGTTGAGGATATCGCCGATGCACGGCGCCCCCAGCGAAGCCGTTTCGCCCGCCATCAGCCGGTAGACCAGACCGATGAGAAAGTCGCCGATGTTGATCGCCTGCCCCACGCCGTGGAGGCGATGAACCGTCGGGCGGCCATAGCGAAAAGCGTCGTCGTCTTCGATGTCGTCGTGGACCAGCGACGCCTTGTGCAGGGCCTCGATGGCCAGGGCGAGCCGGCGGATCGGCAGCGGTACGGCCGCGCCGCTCTGCGGGCCGCCCTCCAGGACGGCCGCGCCGTGGCGGGCCACCGCGTAGGCGGCGATCGTCACGAAGGGACGCAGCCGTTTGCCACCTTCCTTGAGCCAATCCAGGGCCACTGCATCGATCGACGCCAGGCCGTCGCTGCGATCGCCGTTGCCATTACCGTTGCCATTGCCGCTCTGTCCGGCCGCTTCCTGGTAGGGGGCCAATAGCTCGGCGAACATGGGCTGCTGAAACATCCGCGTGGTTTCGCGCAGCAGCGGAAGGTAGCTTCGCGGCGACGGCTCCCTCTGGGCGGTCTCGACGGCCAGCAACACGCGGATCTGGTCCATTTCGGCCGTAGTGTTGACGCAGCCGTTTTTCAGCAACGGCAGGGCCATGTGGGGAATCCCCAGTTCGGCGACGCGCTGGAAGGACTTCTCCAGCGAGTCGAGGCAGGCCACGCCCAGGATCGCGTCGGCTTCGCCTTCGAGGATCTTCATGACGACCGAGCCGGTCCCTTCGGCGACGATGACCGAATAGCCCCGTTGCTCGGCCTCGCGTCCGAGGGCCTGGATGTCGCAGCTTCCGCAGCCGGCGCAGTGCAGGCCGATCGAATCGTATTTTCCTGCGCAGGCCGTACGATCGCTCAGGCAGTGCGGCAGCAGGAACAGGCGGCGATGGAAGGGAATCGCTCCCAGCGTGGGGCGCCAGAACTCGTTGCTGACGGCGACCATAGTGAAGCCGAGGAACTGCCGCGGCAAGCCGACTTGCTGGAGGACCAGTTCGCCACAGCGCTCGAGGTCCGCGCGCGCGGGAGGCCGCGTGCGCTGCATGGCCGCTGCAAGCTGTGCGGCGGCCGTGCGGATCGCCTGACGCGTCGCCGCCTCTTGCGGAACGTGTTTGATATCCTCGATCGGAGGGTCGGAGGTGGTTGCAATCTCAGTTGCCATGGGGGGATCGAGGCGGAGTTTTGGGCGGGCAGGCGCGGTCGCCGCTGAGCCTTTTAGAATGGCATACGTCGTGGGGAATGTCAAATGGGGCGGTCCTCGGCCAGCGGCGACATGAATTTCGCCGCCCGGCCCAGGGCATCCAGGGTCCAGATGAGCGGGTAAAGCTGTTCGGAGTACCACAGGTGGGCGAAATACAGGCCAATGGGGGCCGGGCGGTCCGCCGCCGGGGCAACGCCTCTGAGCAGAAACGCGACGCCGCGACGCAGGGCCGCGACGATCGCCGGCGCCTGCGCCCAGGGAGCCAGGGCTGCCACGGCCACGGCGGTTTCCTCCACGGAAGACGGGACCGCCGGGACCCGGCCGGCGCCGCCCCAACCGCCGTCGACATTCTGCGATGCAAGCAAGTATTGCACGCCGCTCGCGGCTGCGGGGCCATCGCGATCCAGCACTTCCAGGGCCCGCAGCACCCGGGACGTGCCCAGTACGGGGTTGGTTTGTCCGGGCGTGGCCTGGTTTCCGAACCACAAAGGCAGCCAGGAGCCGTCGGCCTGCTGCACGCGGCAGAGATATTGCAAGCCGCGATGCAGGGCGCGGCGGATCGGGCGCGCACTGGCACATAGCAGCCCCATCGAAGCCCGAAGCGCAAGCGAGGATTCCGGCGCCGTGTCCCTCGCTTGCGCTGCGGGCTTCATTCCGCCACACATGCCGGCTGCATACAGTGCCCGCAGGGCATGGGCCGTCACGTCGGGCGCGCTGCGGTCGAACGGCATTTTTCCCCAACCGCGGCAGAAGGTCGGCCAGCCGCCGTCGCGGTTCTGCAACCGGAGTAGCCAATGGACCGCGGCGTCGATGCCGTCGCGATGGCCCAATTCCGTCAAGGCAATGATCGCGCCGGCGGTGTCGTCCACGTCGGGAACGCCGCCGGCCAGATGGGTCCATGTCCAGCCGCCTGGCTCGGCATGTGTATAGGGGTGCCGCGCCTGGTGCTGCAGCGCGGCAAGCCAGCGGGCCGTTCGCGCCGTGTCGATCCGCGGCAACGCGCCGGCCGATGCCAGCGCCGCCACGCTTGCCGTGGTCAGCCACACTGAGAGGTTGGTGTCGATGGGCCAGGCCCCCTCCGCGCGCTGCGATTGCCGTAGGAACCGAACGCATTGGGCCGCCACCGGTTGGTCGCGGCCGAACAAGGCAGTTAAGCCCAAGGCCACGAAGCTGGTCAACGGCGCAGCCTCCAGGAAACCGCCGTGGGCCGGTTGGATCTGTTGGAGTTTTGCCAACACGCGCGGCGTGACCGTACGGCGGATCGCTCGCCGCAGGATCGTCGGCGAGGGATTTCGCTGCTCGACCAACAGGCCAATGGCGATCAAGGCCGGCAGCGCGTAGCTGACCACGTGCAGCCGCAACGCCTTGTACCAGCCATGCGGAAAAACGGCCAACTCGAAGGGCAATCCCGGGATGTCCTGCCACGGAACCAGCCCGGCCAGCGCACAGTTCATCAAGATGGGAATGGCGAACGTGCGGTCTTTGCCGTATTCGCGGCGGATGGCCGCGACGATGGCGGCGGGCGACTGGCCGCCGCGGAGGGCCAGATATTGGCCAGCTTTTGGGAGGGAGACAGCAAGGCGTAGGTCAGGCTGTGCCTGACACTTCGATCTGTCAGGCATAGCCTGACTTACGGCTACGGCGGATTTCTCGTCCCCGGTTGGTTCGCAGGCGATGGTTCCAGCGATCTTCAGGGCAGCCAAGGCCAGCAACGTCGTGGCCAGGTTGCTGGGGCTGTCGGTGGTGTCGCCCCAGCCGCCGTCGGCGTTCTGGTGTTCCATGAGCCAGGTGATGCCGGAAGCGATGCGGGCCGCGTCCGCCGCGTCGCCGGCCAACGCCAAAGCGCTGACGGCGGTGGCCGTGGAGAGCGCCGACGAAGAAAGCCGGCCCTCCCAGTAACCATCGGAGTGTATTGCGCACAGCAGTCGCTCGCGCACTGCATCCAGAGCGGCGGTCACGGCGTCGGCGTCCGAGGAGGATCGCACGCTCATCGCCGCGACCTCCACTGGTGCCAGGCGAAGAGCGTCTTCCACTCGACGATCTGCCCGTAGCCCATCGCTTGCAGGGCCGTGCGGCGCAGCAGCGGCACGCCGGCGGCGGCCTGGTTGTCGCGGTAGAACCACGGTACCCAGCGGAAGTTCAAGCGGTAGCAGGCCTTGAGCAACTGCCAGTGCAAGGGCCGCAGGCTGCGGCGCTGCAACGGCGGCGTGCCGTCGATCGGCGCATACAAAAGCGGGAACACCGCCAGTCGCTGGTCGCCGAGCGACTCGACCCAGGCCAAGGTTTCCCGCAGGTGCTCATCGCGCTCGCCGGGCAGGCCGATCATGAGGCTTGCCATAGGGAAGAACTTGGCACGGCACAGGCGCCGTAAGTGCCGCGCGCAGAAGGCGCCCCAGGACTCATCGGTCCCTGCGCCGGGTTCCTCGATCAAGCCGCGGCGCATTTTTGCCGCGGCACTCAGGCCTTGCAGCAATTCCGCGGCGGCCGTTTCCACGCCCACGTTCACCCATACGTAGCGGCCGCGATCGCGGCCTACCAACAGATCGTGCAACAATTCGAGTTGGGCGTCGTCGAATTGCGCCACGCTGGACAGGTTGGCGTGATCGATCTGGATCATGCGGATCCGCGGAATGCGGCGGATGTCGCGAAGCAGACCGATCAATGTGTCGGGAGCAACCCGCATGGCGTCGGCCCCGTAGCGAAAGAAGTCCTCGCTCAGCGCGGCTATATTGTCCATGCCGGCGGCCAGGTTGGTTTCGATGTCGGCCAAAATGGTTTGCGGCGGCAGATGGACCATAGGGACGTGGGCGATGGTGCAGAACGAGCAACCCAGCCCACAGCCGCGGCTGAGCTCAACCACGTTCATGGTGCTGGCGCCGCGGATCGGCGGGATGGGGGTCGCCGGCCGCCATTGGCCCGGCAGCACTGCGGGTAGGGACTCTCCCTCGAGCAGGCTGCGGAACGTGGCGGCCGCATTCTGCTCGGCATAGCCGGTGACGACGTGGTCGATGCCCAGTTGCTTTTGCGCGGCCGTGTCGCCGGCCACTTGCCAGGCGCCCGGACCACCCAGCACGATGCGGGCCCGGCGGTCGCGGTTGAGGCGGTGGATCTTTTTCATCAAGCGGCCGAACATGGCCTGGGGATAGATGCGTCCGCCGGCGATGGCGGACATGGTGGAACTGTTCATGCCGCGGCCGGTCGGTTCGCCGGAAGAGACGCCGATCACGCGCGTGGCCGAACCGATGGCCTGCGGCAACTGGTCCTCGGCGACGACGGCCACTTCGTCGGCGGTGAAGCCGTCGGCCAACAGGGCGGCCTCGATGCGCCGCAGGCCCAAGGGGGCGACCGTCGCACGCATGCCCGTGCGGCCGCCGCGCGGCATCAGCAGGCGGCCGAACAAGGCCGGCGGCGCGGTGGTCGTCTGGCTGGCCGCCAACATGCCATCGAACAGCAGGCGATAGGCGGCGGTCAAGGTGCGATCGGCCGTCAAGACGACCGGGAATCCATCGCTCATGGACAATCAATGTCTCCGTTGCATGGCCTGGTCCAGCCGATCGACCAACTCGTCCAGATCGTCGAAGGGCAGCGTGCCGGCCGCTGGGGCTCCCGTGTCCGCCGCGATCGGGGCGGCTTGCGCCTGCCCACACTCCGGGCACAAGCACTCTTGGGCCGCTGCCGCCTGCGACGACCGTCGCGCGGCCTTCCTTCCACACACGGGACAGGGCTGCCCGGTCCGCTGATAAAACATTCGCCGTGCGGCCGCGTCGCGGGTCACCAGGTGCCCCGGCGCGCCGGCAATGGCGGCGTCCCGCTCGTAGAGCGGAAACATGATCGCGCTTTGCGGGCAGATCCGCGAACATGCCGGGCAACCCGGTTTGCACTGGTCGGGATGGCACACTTCGACGTGCCCCTGGGAATCCAACTCGTACACGCCGAACAGGCAGAATTGCAGGCAGTGTCCGCAGTGGACGCAACGCGAGCCGTCAATGACCGGATACCAGCGCGTAGAAAAGGGCGTAGGCGTAGAAAAGGTGTCAGGAACCGTTGTTTTGCAAGATGGCTTATCCGAAACGGTTCCTGACACCTTTTGCCCCAGGGCGTCGAGGATCGCGTGCATGGCGGCCTCGGCCGTGGGAAAGCTGGCAAGGTTGAAAATGGTCAGTCCCCGACAGTCGATGCCGCGCCAGCGCAACAGCCACTCCGCCGGTCGCGGGTGCAGCCAGCAGAGCAGCACGGCCTCATCGACGCGATCGGAGAGTTCCTTCCACAGAGGACTCGAATCTGCAACGTGGTACAGATGCGGGATCACCAAACAATCCAGGCCGCGCGCGCCGCATTGATCGATCATGCCCTGTTCGAGGACGCTGGCGGCCTCGGGAGTCTGCTGCCCGGAAAGGACGATACACGGTCGGCTCACAGGGATTACGGACGCACCGCCCGCACCTCGCACAAGTTGCCACACCCCGATGATATTGGACGCAACAGGCCCAAGCCTGTCCTAATTCATGATACCGTGCGGACGAGGCTGGCGAAAGCCGCGAGGGCCGGACGGCGAAGTTCGACCGTCAGAGCAACCGCGACCGTCCCCGGTTTTCCGCCGGCCCGTCCCGGTCCGCCATCGCAAATCGGCGCGCCCACTTGAAGGCTGTGCGGCAGCTTGTTAACATGGAGGT
>CAYYBU010000070.1:4793-8853 GCA_964469945.1 uncultured Planctomycetaceae bacterium | reverse complement strand
AGGCTCGTCGGCGGGTTGATCGTGTCACCCGAGGCGTCCTCGAAGTGGAAGTCGGCAATCGGTATCACGGAGTCGTCGAGCGACTGGGGATCGTCCAACGCCCGAGGGCCGGTGAACGTCTGGTGGGCATCGGAGGTCTGGGAGTCGCCGAGCGACTGGTGGTCGATACCGAAGAAGGGCATGCCGTCGGCATGGAGATCTATGACCGTGAAGCAGACCTTGTCGCTGCCCAACAGCGATCCGTACGTGACTGTCCAGGTCATGGTGGCCGCGCCCAACTCGTCGCCCTCCACGAACACGGACGTCGGCACCCGGCTGCTGTTCGCCAGATCGTAGGTCGTGCCGCTGGTAATCTCCTTGGTGCGCGTGGTGTCGGTCCATACGCGGATGCCGCCCGTGAAGGTGAGCGTGGCGATCGCGGTGCCGGAGGTCGTTGGCGTCACCCCCGGAGGAGTAATATCGACCTCGGCCAATTGAGTTGTGCTGCCGGTATACAAGCCGACGTAGCGACCGGGCGCCGTTTCTTCATACGCCGGATTGCTGCTGGGATCGTCCGTGTCGTGGCTGATGACGCCGTCATTGTTAGTGTCGGTATCGATATTGACGGGAATCACGGTGAAGTCGACGACATCGCTCTGCGATACGCCGGCCACGGTGACCGTCCACGTCAAGGTGGCAAGCCCCGGAGTGACGCCCTCGACGTAGACGGACGCAGGCAGCGTTTGGTTGTAGGCGTCCCAAGTGCAACTGCTTTGCCCGGCAGCGAACAAGGCCGTGGTGCCCGTAGCATCCGTGAAGACCTTGATATTGCTGGAAGCGCTCAGCGTTGCCGTGACGTTGCCCGCCACCGGCACCGTGATCCCGATGGGATCGATCGTTGCCTGCGCCAACGGATCGTTGGAGTCTACGTGCACAGCCACGAATCGGCCTGGACCGTCTTCAACCGGCGCATCCGTGCTATGGACGATCGTGCCGTCGTTGTTGGAATCGGTGTCGATGTTGACTTTGGGTGTGCCCGTGTCAACGCCGACCAGCCAGTAGTCGTCGTTCCAATCCCCGTCGGTCCAGTCCTCGAAGACGACTATCACTTGCTTCGGATCGAGGCCAAAACTACTTTCGAGATTATTCCCCGGAATGTGATTGAACTCGGCGACGTAACCCGCCCGGCAGCCGCTGGGGAATGAAAGCGTATGTTGCGTCTGTGAAACGTACTCCGTGTACGTAAAGGTGCCGCCTAGGGCCTGGAGAGCGGCCGCCGCGCTGTTCGCGGCACTGATCCAACCGCGGTTCTGTATGGTGACATTGTCGGTGGTGATGGGCGATTGCGTCTCGCCGACACTAAAACTCAGCGACGTAACGCGGTAGAATGTTTGCGGTGCTGGCTCTCCGGGGTCGTTGTTGCTGGTGGACGCCGTCGCTACGACGGTCCCTCCCTGGGCCGTGCCATCCGGTTCGCTCAAAGCCTGTACGGTAAGTGTGCCGCTGGTGGAGGAAAAAACGCCGAGGTGGAAATAAGTCGCGTAGTTGCTGTCCGTCGACGTTGGCGCCTGCGTTTGATCGACGAGGACGGTATTGAGGTAACTGCTGCCGTCATAAATTTGAAATGGAATGTTGGCCGAGTGACTGCTATTAGCGGTCCACGTCACCCACAAGTCGTAGGATACGCCTGGCGTGAGGCCGGAGATGGTCTGCTGAGCGATGGCGCCGGTTCCCATGAACTGACCGTCGCCGGAAGTGATGATGTTGCTGCTCGGAAGGTTTCCCTCGACATCGAGCGTGCCGCTGCTAACGGCTGTCACACCGGAATACGGGTTGTCGCCGGTGAGGACGAGCGTACCTTCGCCGGTCTTGGTCAGGCCGCGGGTGCCTTCCACACTGGAAGCGATCGTGACCGTGCCGCTGTCGGGCACATCGATGGCCAGGCCGCCGGCCGGGAGCATTAGTGTGCCGGTCGCTGCACCGATCGTGTCGTTGCCCGAGCCGTCGAAGATCGAAACGGCCGCCGGGATCGCGGCGTTCAGGAAGACATGGTCGTTCCCCCCCTCGGTGCGGATGTGAATGGCCGTAACACTGGAATCGATGCAGTAATCGGTGGCACCGAAGTGGATATAGGTCGCGCCCTCTTCGTTGTCAAGCGTGATCGTTTCGCTCTGTGCGGTTCCGAAAACATAGACCGTGCTTTGGGCGGGCACCGTCGTGTCCGTACCCACGAAGATCCCCCCAGCAAATTCCAGAGTACTCTCGGCAGGCGTCGAGTCGGTATTCACTACCGCAATGAGCCGATAGTCACTCGAAACGTCTTGATAAGGCGCGGTGAAACTGATCGTGTGCGCGCCCGGCGTCAGGAGGCTGGGGTCGCTGATGGAATAGGGCTCGCCGAACGGCTGATCCGGCGCAATGCCGTCCACCGAGGTATAAAGCCCGATCTGGAACGGCGCCGCGGAGTTGGTGGTATCGACCTGGTAGGTCACTTGGAGCGAGTTCTGGTCCGCCGCGGCGGAGAAGCCGTTTACCCAGATGTCGGGATGCTGAACCGGGGGCGGTGGAGGCGGGAGCGTCACCGCAACATCGCTGAAGGTCGCCGTGTTGAGGGCCGCGTTGTTATGCGCGGTCACGGCCAAGCCGGCGAGCACAGCATTGTCCATCGAGATCGTCTGCGTGCCGCCACACTGGGTCCAAGTGACGCCGTCGGAACTGTAAAAACCACTAAAATCGTCGCCGCTGCGCACAAGCTTGACCCACACCGGGGCGTTGACGCCGCCGATCTGAACGTAATTGCAACCGCCGTCAGCGCTGTCGCGCCACTGGAAACTGACCCCCTGGCCTGCCGAAGCCACCATGTCGACGAACGCCGCACCGGCGCTGCCGTCGTCGCGGAACATGACGCCCGCCTTGGCCCAGGGGTCGGTGTTGGTGATCGTGTCGACCTGGGCCACGATCGTACCGTCGCCGGTTACGCTCTCGCTGGCGAAATTGAACTGGTCGGCGTTATTCCAGATGTCGGAGCCGCCGCCGGCCACGGTCCAGGTGGCGCCGTCATATACCGCCGAGCCGGCGATACCGGGGTTGCCGATGTCGGCGTCGCTCCAGCCACTAGGAAGGCTCGGGGCAAACGCAAGGGTCCCGCTGCCGGTCGTCGTCACCAGATCGAGATTGATGACCGAGCCCAATAGGGTGAGCGTTCCCGCATCGACTTCGATGGTCGGGCTCGTGCTGCCGGAGAGGGCCGCCGTCACCTGACCGCCGAAGGTGACGTTGCCGTCCCAACTTCGCAGCGTGCCGCCGTTGAGCAGCACGGCCTTGCCGCTGACGCGATAAGCCTGGCTGTCTTGGTTCCAGAATCCCAGCGTGGCCCCCGCGGCCACCGTCACCGTCCCGGTGACGTTGCCCATCCCGGAACCCGACTGAAAGCTGAGGACACCATCCTGGATGTCTAGGTTATTCAGCGCCGAGTCGACCGCAGCCCCCACGAGGACGAACTGGTTCGCGCCGACTTTAGTCAGGTTATAGGCATGGCCGCCCGTGCTGAGGGTACCGTCGTCCTGGATGCCGCCGCTGCCGCCGATGGTGGCGTCGCCCGCCAGGATCAGGTCGTTGACGTTCTGGACGCTGCCGGAGGTATCGCTGTTGACGAGCGCCCCCTGGCCGTTGACGCCTGCGCCGGCGATCGTGATGGGCAGGCTGCCGGTGCTGTGGCCGTTGAGATCGAGCGTTGCGCCGCTTTGCACGTCCACGCTGCCGGTGCCCAACGCCGTGTCGCTGCCCAGTAGGAGCGTCCCGGCGCTGACGACGGTGCCGCCGCTGTAGGTGTTGAGGCCGTCGAGAACCATGGTTCCCGGTCCGCTCTTCAGCACCGTGGCGGCGTAAGCACCGTAGCCGCAATCGGTCAGCGTTCCGAGCACGTCGAGTTCCGTATTGGCGTCAACGTTGAATCCCCCGCCACCGCTGTTAGCGGCGAACATGGCGGTGGCGCCAAGGGTCGAAGCGGCCGTCACGTGGACCTGGTGGTCCAAACACCAGCTTCCCCACTGAGAATTGGGGCTGGTCGTGCCGGTGAGCG
>CAYYBU010000070.1:0-4783 GCA_964469945.1 uncultured Planctomycetaceae bacterium | reverse complement strand
TGTTGACGACGACCGGCGGGATCGATATGTTGTTGCCCCAATAGCCGGCCAGGCCATTCGAGGTGTCGACGCGGACCGTGCCGCTGCCGTTGATGGTCAGGCCACTGGTATAGGGGATCGTCCCATAGCCGCTGTTGCCCGGGTCGCCGTCCAGTGCCAAGGTGCCCGCGCTGACCGTGGTGGCACCGCTGTAGGTGTTGGTGGCGTCGAGGGTCAGTGTTCCGCCGCCGATTTTGGTCAGGCTGTTGCTGCCGGAGACGATCCCGGAGAGCGTCAGGTCGCTGCCTTCCACGTCGACGCCCACTGCGCCGCCGAGGGCCATGCCCGCCGTGATCGTCGAGCCGGTCACTCCCGAGTCAACCGTGATGCCGGAGGTCACGGCCAGGTTGCTGCCGCCGATGGAAAAACCGCTGTTCTGAAACTCGATGGAGTGGAGTTGCAGTCCGCCGAGATCGTCGTTGGTGCTGGTTTGTGCCGTGCCGGCGAGAACCACGTCGTCGCCGCTCGTCGGGGCCCGGCCGAGATTCCAGTTGGTCGCCGTGCTCCAGTTGTTGTTTGCGCCGCCGCCGGTCCAGGTAATCGAGAGAAGCTCACGTCGCTCCAGGGGCTCGAAGGAATGGCTGCGGGGCTTGGAAGGCCGCACGCCCTTGCTCTTCTTGCGGTTCCTCAAACCCAGACGTTCAAGCACGCTACCCACGCGAGAGGTTCGGATCGGCATATTCTACGTTCCTTGAGAAAACGGACTCGCGAGAAAACCAGGCAACAACTAGCAAAACGCGCCAGCGAGAATCCAGGCCACAGTGAAACTCGCCCACACAAGACGCGCGGCCATGGCCGGTGAAAGAAGAAAACGGCCAAGCATGCATCCAGAGCACATGGCGACGACACCGGTATGCAAACTCAAGCGAACAACGCGATGTCGCTTTTGCAAAACACTGCGGCTAAGCGAGCCGTAGAATACCGCACTTGTGCAAAAGTGTCGACCAAAGTGCAGAGCCGCGCGAAAAGATTTCCCCATCATCGATGACCCAACACGATCGTAACCAAACGCTAATCCTGGCAAGTATTAATGGCAACGGCATCTGTTGATAATCCGATAGGTCGGCGCTATCGCCGAAACTCTATATCATATATTGCTGTGGCGGTAAGTGCGGCTCGTATGATGCAGAGTGCTGTTTCTAGGTGAAACCGTCGGGCTTGATCTGCCTGTCGGCCACTTCCCAGTACGCGGGCTGTCGGCTACTATGCGTCCAAGGTTCTTCAGAGAGATTCCCGGGCAGAGACGGTTGGCTGTCTTACAAGGTCTTGCGATTGCCACCGCAGCCCCCTGGTCGTTTCTCGCCTGTCGGTGTACAACCGCTGCTCATAGGCAGACCAGCATGGCCTGCCGTAATGGAATCCACATCAACCACACCCTCTCGACAAGGAACGCTTCATGGCCGAACCCAACACTCCGGCGCAAGAGACGCCCGCCCAGGATGCTCAGCAGCGTGCGCAGATCCAGATCGACGACACGAAGACCATTTCCCTTTACGCCAACTTCTGCCGCGTGACCGGCACGCCCGAGGAGTTGATCGTGGATTTCGGCCTGAACCCGCAGCCCTTCGGCGTGCCGACCTTGCCGATCCCGCTGACGCAGCGGATCGTGATGAACTTCTATACCGCCAAGCGGATGCTCCATGCCCTGTCGATGACGGTCCAGCGGCACGAGGCGACCTTCGGCGTCCTGGAGACCGATGTCCAGAAGCGGGTCCAGCCGGCGACAATGGGCCAACCCCGCGGTTAGCCGGTGTGATCGCAACTCGTTGTAAAGAGAGGCGTTCCGCAACGCGATACTCCTGCACATCGCTGACGCGTCCGGCAGCGCAGCCAGGGTGAATAGCGTCCAGTCCCTGCCGGGCGTTTTTTGGTTCCTTCCGCAGCAAGATCATCCGGATTCTACATGATCGTTGTGCCATTAGGCACGGGCAGCATTACTGATTTGAGCACTCTTCTGTTTGACCGCGGTCGTAGCAACCTTGAGGTCTGCCGGCTGATCCTGCGCGATGTGCATCGCGGGCAGTGTTTCTACTGCCGGCAGACCTTGAAGAACGCTGGCGAAGTGGACCACTTCATTCCCTGGTCGCGGTATCCCACCGATCTTGGGCATAACTTCGTGCTGGCCCACCCTGGCTGCAACAACGCGAAGTCCGATTTCGTCGGGTGACGGATTTATAGGTCCGTTCCCGCGCGGGTGGGCCGAGGCGGGATTCCCAGGCACACTTTGTCCCTAAGTCCAGTCCATCCCATCGTGACCAGAAGACAGGACGTGGGAGCCGCTTCTTGCAGAGTTGGCGGCTCCCAGGGGCCGGCGAGGGCAAATGCTGAGCAAGCCTGGGAAGGGCGCATGACGGCGAGCAACAGCACGGCTCGGACCTGATACCACTGCTGTCAGGCCAGCGTGGGGTTCGTCCACGCGAGAAGCCTTGTCTGAGGCGTTGCCGTGCGAGCTTTTGCAGGCAGGGCAAGCCGATACTGACCGCCATTTCAAGCATCTTGACCGGCGATGAAGGTTGCGGTGCGGATGGCGACGGAGACCAGGCTGCGGAGGCTGGCCAGACCGGGTGCATGGGCAAACGGGGCTGTCGGAAAGGGTGACAAGGAGGGCCTACGAGAAGCCGCGGCGGGAGGGCAAACGGCCACGGGTGGCGGTCATCGTGGAGAGGCACGGCGACCAACGGCCCAGCCGACTATAAGAAATGGACAGTCAAAAGCATGCCCAGGGGCCGGGTTAGTCGAGTGCGGCCCCGCCGTTCCGGACACGCTGTCCGTAATTGGGGCCGGTCAATGCTGCGGATGCGAACACCCACCGCAACAGAGATTATAGCATTCAAGAATGATGGTAGTAGGGCAATCTTGTTTCGCCCAAGCCGAGTCGGTTTGCCGGTGGAAACACCCAGCCGCCCGCCACGTGCAACTTGTGTAGTGTCTCGGCCTTATGGTGATTTATAGGTGCCATGCCCACGGCAAGCGTGGGCATGGCACCCACCCTGCCTGAATTACGCAACCCACCCCGTTGCGGGACGCGTTGGGACTGCGTAGAATCGACGTGAAACCGTCAGCCAAGCCCCCTCCGGACCGTTCCCCATGTCGGCATCCGATGACCAAAGCCCGGACAAACGACCCTCAGGACGCCCGCAGCGCGAGCGCGTGCTGCAACCCGGCATTCTTCCGCTTGCCCGCATGGTCGCCGGCGTCTTGGACTTCGCCGAGCGTGAGTCGCCCGCGCTGTTCGAGCAACTCGGTGGGAAGCCTCGACGAGCCAAAGGCGACCTCGCCGGCCTAGTCGCCGGCCTGGGTAAAGCGATCAAGGACCGTGACACAGACACCCGCCTTGCCGCCGCACACACCTTGGGGCATGTCGGCCAGGTATTCGAGGTGTATGCGGGGGATGTGGCGACGGCCACGGCGGCAGCAGTGTCGGCGCTGTCCGCTGCTTTGACGGATCGCGAGGCTGATGTCCGCGAGGCGGTCCTGGTGGGCTTGGCCAACTTCCCCACGACGGCCTCGCCTGCTCTCGTGGATCGCGTGAGCCGCGCTGCTGAAGACGCTGACCCTCGCGTGCGGAGAGCCAGTATTGCGGCGCTACGAGCCTTCGGGCCAAAAACACCTCTGGCCGTTGTTGGGGCGTTGGTCCGAGTAATTGCGAGCCCGGGCGCCCAAGACGACGAATTGGTCAAGATGGCGATTGAGGGGCTGGCCGATTGCGGTCAGGACGCGGCCTCGGAAGCGGTTGATACGCTTGCGGTTGTCGTGCGGGACGACCGCCTTGCCGCCGACACCCGCGTTGCCGCCTGCAAAGTGCTGGGCGGGCTGGGCCCTGACGCGAAGCCGGCCAGCGATGCCTTGGCCGCAGTGGTGATCGGGGCCGGCGCGAAGTCAACCACGGCGGAAGTGCGGGTGGCTGCGGCCCAGGCCTTGATCCGCGTGGCTGAGCTATCCGAACTGGCGTCACAAGCCACAACTAAGGACCAGCGTCGCGACCTCCTCTCCCTTCTTCGACAAATCGGTCCGGAAGCAACCGATGCACGGCGGGCGCTTCAGGCTATGTGGGAGCAAGGGCCGCCGGCATCTGGCCAGCCGCCTACCGCCCCGGCTACCGAGCAACCCATGTCCGCCGTCGTGGATCTGGCTGCGGAGCGGCTCGCCGCCGTGGAGTCCAGCTTGGCGCGGATCGAGAAGGGGCTGAAGGCTTCGCAGGCGGCTTCGCCGGACAAGCAGTTGTATACGGTCAGCGAGGTTGCCGAGTTGACCAAGCTCAGCGAGTGGACGATACGCAACGCGTGCAGCAAGGGCCGCATCAAGGCCGAGAAGAGCGTGGATGGCCAGTGGCGAATCCCGCGGGGTGAACTCGTGAAGATTCAGAACGAAGGCCTACCCAAATAGGTCATCCATCTGGGCCTACTGTCTGGTCGGCATCCACTGAGCAACACCGGCCAACACGTAAGCAACATCTGTTACCTATTTGTTACCTTTTCGCAAGCCCACCAAAGACAAAGGACTCACGGCAATCGCCGCAAGTCATTTGTTTTCAATGAGATGCGAGAGACAGGACTTGAACCTGCACGGGTTGCCCCACTGGATCCTAAGTCCAGCGCGTCTGCCAATTCCGCCACTCTCGCAAAATACGTCCATGTGCCTTGGCCGCGAGACTCTGATTTTATCACGGTTGCCGTATCGTGGCCAGTACGGACCCAATCCTGTTCGGCACGATTATTGCATAAGTGCCAAGCGAAGCCAAGTC
>CAYYBU010000069.1:0-8907 GCA_964469945.1 uncultured Planctomycetaceae bacterium | reverse complement strand
TTTTCGGACGAAGCTTTGCCTGAAAACCGGGCGTTCAAGCCGAAAAATGGACCGGACCCCGACTTTGCAGATCTCCTGCGGCCCGGGCCTTATCAGTGCCGGCGGAATCGAGTACGATTGGGTGTCGTCCCGTGTCCTCTCCCCCTGGGAGAATCAGACGCCCCGGAAAACGTCGTCCATGCCCTCTCCTGTCCCACCGCAAAGCAAAGGCACCTACGCCTTGATCAGCCTGGGCTGTGCAAAAAACCTCGTCGACAGCGAGCGGATGGCCGGCCTGCTGGGCCTGGAGGGTTACCGCATGGTCGCCGAAGCGGAGGGGGCCGACTTCGTGGTCGTCAACACGTGCGGTTTCATCGGCGACGCTCGCGACGAATCCTGCTCGGCGATCCGCGAGATGCTGCGGCTGAAACAGCGGGGGCGGCTCGGCGGCGTCATCGTGGCCGGTTGCCTGGCCGAGCGCGATCGGCAGGCGTTGCTGGAGAAATTTCCCGGGATCGATCAACTGGTGGGGGTATTCGCCCGCGATCAGATCGGCACGGCGGCCGGGCGGCTGGGGATCGGCCGCGAAACGCGGGAGCAACCGCGGACCTTGTTTTGTCCCGCGCCCACGCGGCCGCTGGCAGACACCCATCGGCTGCGGATCACGCCCCGGCATCTGGCGTTCGTGAAAATTGCCGAGGGTTGCAACCGCCTGTGCAGCTTCTGTTCCATTCCCAAGATGCGTGGGCCGTATGCCACCAAGCCCATCGAGCAGGTGGTGGCGGAGGCCGAGGAACTGGCGGCCGACGGCGTCCGGGAACTGATCGTGGTGGCGCAAGACACGAGTTACTACGGCATGGACCTGTACGGTGAACCGCGGTTGGCGGAACTGCTGACGCGGTTGAACCAGATCGACGGCCTGGCGTGGATTCGCCTGATGTACCTGTATCCACAGCATATCGGCGAAGAGTTGATCGAGGTGATCGCCACGGCCGAGAAGGTGCTGCCTTATCTCGATCTGCCGTTGCAGCACATCAACGACGAGATGCTCCGCCTCATGCGACGCCGCGTCAGCCGCGGCGAAACGGAGCAGTTGATCGAGCGGTTGCGGCAGCGGATCGAAGGGCTGGTCTTACGTACCACTCTGATTGCGGGCTTTCCTGGCGAGACCGATGAACAGTTCGACGAGTTGCTGGAATTCGTCCGCCGGCAGCGGTTCGAGCGGTTGGGGGTGTTTGCTTATAGCCATGAGCCGGGGACCCCGGCCGCGGAATTGGAGAATCCGGTCGCGGAGGAATTGAAGGATGTCCGCCGCCAGAAAATTCTCTCCGCGCAGCAGCAGATCGCCTTTGCCTGGAACGAAGCGCAGGTGGGACGAACCCTGGAGGTGCTGATCGACCGTGATATTTCCGACGAACCGCACGCCTATATAGGGCGTAGTTACGCGGATGCGCCCGAGATCGATGGCGCGGTTTACGTCACGGGCGAGGCGTTGCAGCCGGGGCAGATTGTGTCCTGCGAGATTGTGGTCGCCCGGGGATATGATCTAATCGGCGTGGCGTTGTAAAGTATCCGGCACACTCCGTGTGCCGCCGCAACGGCACACGGAGTGTGCCGGATACCATGAGGATGAAAAGTAGCGTTATGTCGCAGAATGCCCCGCCTGCCGATCGTCGTTTTGCCAAGCTGTTCAATTTGCCCAACCAGTTGACCAGTTTGCGGTTGATTCTGTCGGTGATCTTGTTTGGGCTGATCGTCCGAGAGCATTATCTGTCGAGCCTGGTGCTTTTCATCATTGCATCCGGCACCGACTGGCTCGACGGCTACTACGCCCGCAAGTATGGTCAGGTCACCACGCTGGGCCGCATTTTGGATCCGTTTGCCGACAAGGTGATCGTTTGCGGTACTTTCATCTTTTTGGCGGCGATTCCCGCGATCAAAGCCCTGCCCTGGGGATTGCAGCCGTGGATGGTTGTGGTGATCGTGGGCCGGGAACTGCTGGTGACGGCCTTGCGTAGTTTCATTGAAGAGCGGGGTTCCGATTTTTCCGCCAACAAGTCGGGCAAGTTGAAGATGGTGTTGCAGTGCGTTGCCGCTGGCGTGTGTTTGTTCTATCTGCACGACCTGCAGGCAACCGCCGCGCAGGCCGCGCCCGCTTGGGTGTGGTGGTTGCTGGTGATATCCGTCTGGTCGGCGGTCGTATTGACGGTCTATTCGGGCGTGGTGTACGTGTTGGTGGCCGTGCGGCTGCTGCGAGCGTCGATGTAGTATGCCTCACCAGGTGGAAGCTTCTTCACCGTCATTGTGGATGGCAGCCGCCGCGGCCGCGGTCCTCGGCGCGCTGGCGCTGCCGTGGCTGCTGATGGGGATGCGCCGGCTGGCCGGAAAGCCGATCATCCCGTATCAGCCGCGGCAGGCGGTGCCCTGGGGCGGCCGCCACGTACTGTTGATGGTGGTCTTGTACTTCGCGCTGTCGGCGGTGGCGGTTGCGATCGTGAGTGCTTTGCCGGCGGCGGCCGCGCCCCGACCGGACAAAGCGGCCGCCGCCAACGCACTGAATCCCATTGCGCAGATGTTGCTGGCCGCGCACAACGACCCCTGGGTGATGTTAGCGGCCATTCTGGCAGCCGTCGTCGCGGCGCCGATGGTCGAGGAGTTCTTTTTTCGCGTACTCTTGCAAGGCTGGCTGGAGTCGCTCGAGCGGCGTCATCGGCGCATGGTGCGACTGCTCTGGCCGTTGCTGCCTTGCGGCTTCGGGCCAATCGTGTTGGTGTCGCTGTTGTTCGGCGTCATGCACTTCCGCATCGCCAAAGTCGAGCAACCGGTCGACGCCATCGTCGCCATGACGCTTGCCGATGCGGTGGCCAAGCTGTTGGCTATGGCGGCGATCATCGCGGTGTTGCGCGTCCGCCACGGGGCCGCGGCGGCCGATTTCGGCTGGGTGCCGCAGCGTCTGGCCTCTGACGTAGGCCTGGGCCTATTGGCCTTCCTGGCCATGTTGCCGCCGCTGTATCTGCTGCTCTATGGATTTCAACTGCTCTTGCCGGCCACGATTGCCCCGGATCCGGTGCCGCTATTCTTCTTCGCCTTGGTGCTAGGGACGCTCTACTACCGGACGCACCGGCTGGCGCCGTCGGTGGTGACGCACGCGGCCCTGAACGCCACGACGTTGCTGCTGCTTTGGAGCGGGATGGTCCAGTAATCGGGGCTGGGTTGTGCGAGCGAAGGGGACAGTCCCCAAATTCGACCAACTCAACGGGTTCCAAGAGTCCCCCCGTTTCTCGCCGCCCTCAGGTTTTGTCCTGTTGTGAATGCTGGGCTCACCTGGTAAGGTGGTGAAACTGAACTGGATTTTTCGATTCTGTGGTTGGGGTGGTATGGGCGCCGGCATTTCCGCTGACCATACCACCGCTATAGTTACGAAAATGGTTGCAGCCGAACGTCAATGGACCAAGGCGGCCTTGGGCCGCCTTTTAGCCAAGGAGGAGTGCGATGAACTTTCGTAGAGCAGGACTTTCTCTGGCCGGGTGTTTTGTAATAAGCACGGCGATGGCAACGTCTTATGTCACCGCCGACAGCTATGCTCCCGCGGCGATAGCGGCCATCCGCACCGCAAGATCCCAGTTCCGCCCCCTCACGAAAGACGATCTCCATCAAGCCAAAGACAACCTGCTGGCAGCGGCGAATCGGCTAGATAGCAAGTTCAAGGAAGACGCGAACAATGGCGAGGGCTGGCGGAAATACACGGAGCTCGACAAATTACTTCAGCAACTCCATCAGCCCAGCGAGCCGGAGGCGGCCTTTCTAGACGCCATCTACCAGAAGCTGGCCGCCGGGCACGAGGGGCTCGAGTTGGTCTGGTTCGTCGACGTTCGTCAGGCATTGAAGAAGTACCTTGAGACGGCCAGTGGCATCGACAACGCCCAGGTGAAGACCATCTTCGAGAACGTCCTCGACAAGCTGGCGAACGATATCGAGGCCTACACTGCCGCGCCCAGCCCGGATCAGGCATTCCAGATCGGCGAGGCCCTCGGATGGCTGGACAATGCCGGACAGGCGCCGCAAGTGGTCCAGGCGGTGCGGAACCGTTTTATGCGGCCCAATGTCTATATCCAGGTCAGCGGGAACGTCGTGGCAACGGGCATCGCCGGCCCGGTCGATGAAATCTCGCCGGTGTGCGACAATATCCTTGGCACCGACATCCAGGGCACCGCGCGGACGATTGGCTGTACCACGGTGAGCTTGTATCCCGATCCCGACGTGGCGGTCTTCGATACGGTGCTGCTGGCCACCACCCGGACGCAAAACATCGGCCGCAACGGCCCGGTATACATCTACAATACGGGCCTGACCGGTGTCGGGGCCTGCAAACGCCTGTGGATGGACGCCGAGGGACTGTGGGCGCATCCGGCGGTTTCCAACGCCCAGACGCACACCAGGATCAACGACATCAAGGCCAACAACGGCCGTGCCATCGTGGAACGGGTGGCCTGGAAGCGAGCCGACCAGCAGCAGGCCGAGGCGGAAATGATCGCTTCGCAACATGCCCAATGGCAGGTGAACCAACGCGTGGACCAGCGGGCGCTGGCCACCTTGCAGCAGGCCAACGATTCTTACCAGAAGAAGTTCCGCCGCCCGCTGAGCGAGCGAAAGATCTTCCCGCAAGTGTTGCATTTCAGCACCACGGCAGCGGACGTTCAGGTGGTCGGCCTGGAAGCGGCCGCCGATCAGTTGGCGGCCCCGGATGATCCGCCGGCGCTGGCGCAGAAGGATGCCGACATGGCCGTCTGCATTCACGAGTCGAGCATCAACAACACGGCGGCCAGCGTGTTGTCGGGCATGAGGCTGCACGAAGCGACGCTGCAGACAACCATCAGCGACATGCTCGGCTACGTGCCGGAGCGACTCAAGCCCGACCAAGGCCAGGAGCCGTGGACGATCGTGTTTGCCCGGCAGCAACCGGTCAGTGTGCGTTTTGCCGACAACGGTTTCAGCATCACCCTTCGCGGGCAGGAATATTTCAAGGGCGACAAGGGCTACCCGGGAATGAACGTGACCGCAGCCTACAAGTTCACCAGTACTGGCGGCGTGTTGAAGGCGGTGCGCCAGGGTGAGTTGCAGATTTTCCCCCCCAACTTCGTGCCCGGCGGCGGTAAGCAACTGAGCGTTCGGCAGCAGGTGATCCGCACGTTGCTGGAGCGGCGGTTGGGGAAGGTGTTCGAGCCGGAAATGGTGGCCAAGGGTTTCGCGCCCAAAGGCCGTTGGGCCGGCATCGGCACGATGCGTGCGGTGGAGATGGCTGCCGAGCGTGGCTGGCTGGTGGTAGGCTGGCAGCGGACGGCCGCGGAAAAGGTGGTCGCGGCGCGCTGAGCTTGAAGTGCGGCTCGGGTGCCAATGGCTTTGCGCTTCTGCCTGGGCCGAAGGGGACAGGCACATTTTCCGGCTTATAGCGGGCCGAAAAATGAGCCAGTCCCCGGCCCTGTCGGGCAGCCGTCGTTGGGGCCGGTTTTCCGATTTCTTCGCTACGATTGGCAAGGCCATCGTACACGCACGTTCTAATCCTTGCCGGTATAACGGGTTGGACCGCTACAGGCGGTCAAGTTTCCGATACCGGCAGGCTTGTTAGAGACCGCAAAACTGCTTCAGTCGTTACGACTGGAGAAAGTTTCTAAAGTCCACCCCTGGTCCAGGGCGAAGTTAATCATCGGAAAGCTTACTCTCAAGCAGAATCCTGTTAAAGGGGTTGTGGCGAGAGAGTGGGCCGCAGGGGGGAACCTGCCTTGAAGGCCATGCCTTGACGATCCGCCTCGTTGACTCTCCATGGCGGAAAGTCTGCTTGTCTCGCCCCTTCCACCTGTAGTTCGCCGGATGATTGTATGGAGATGGAGCTGGAGCGGTTCGTAATAGGGTGGTTGAAACGTACCTTCTCTATTTTACGGATTTTCTCTGGCTTCCGAATGCCTAGGTTGCCGATGTAGTTAGTACGGCGCGGGTCAGAAGGAGCTGAACCACTGCCAATACAAGCGAATTACGGATGGCCCCGACCCAGATGCTTGCGGACCGCTGGCTGGCCCCACAGCCAGCTCGACGGAGCGAACAAGCGAAGTTCCGCAGGCAAGGGGCGATGAAGTTTCGCGGGTGACGCGAGTCGCTGGCGAAACATAACCCAAACCAACGTGTAGCAATATCGGAGAGCCTGCGATGAAGGTCTTCACAACAGGTCAGGTCGCCAAGATATGTAAGGTGGCCCCGCGCACCGTCAGCAAGTGGTTCGATTCAGGGCGGCTTCGCGGCTATCGTATTCCCGGTTCGCAAGACCGGCGTATTCCCCGGGAATACTTGATCAAGTTCCTCAAAGAGCATGGCATGCCTTTGGGCGACTTGGAAGACGAGGCCATGGCCAAGGTGCTAATCGTAGCCCAAGACCAGGTCTTGATCGAAAACGTGAAGCGGGAACTGCCCTTGGAACGCTCGTTCAAAGTGGCCGTGGCCGCCAGCGGTTTCGACGCCGGGATCCAAGCGGAAAGCTTCCATCCCGACTGCATTATCGTTGATTTCTCGATCGGGCGCACCGAAGCGCTGCAGATCTGCCAGAACCTCCGCCGCAACAGCGAATTTGCCGAGGTGATTCTGATCGCCCTGTTGCCCGACGATGGCAGTTCCACCAGCTTCGACCGTTCCAGCATCAACGAGACCTTCAAGAAGCCGTTCGACGCCGCCCTGTTGGCCGAGCGCCTGCGGACCTTGATCGGTGCGAAGAAGGAACTCGTGTGAGGTGACGCCCTCGCTGGGCGGTGCCTCGCATTGCTGATATCCTCGATTCGCCGAGTTCACCCAACCCGTCGCGGATAGACCCCCGCGACGGATAATTTTTTCTTGGCCACACTCGACGAACGGCCCTCAAACGTTAGAATCTAGCTAACTTTGTCGTCCCTCCAGAGGAAGTGGTTCATGAAAGATGTGGCCGAGGATCGGGTGCCGACTTCCGCTACGCTGCGGGTGCTCTATGCCCCCATTCAGCAGGAACTGCATCAGGTCGAGGAGCTTATCAGCCGCGAGCTTTGCAGCGAATATCCCTTCGTCGATCGGCTGGTGAAGTATGGCGTCCGGCTGGGCGGCAAACGCTTGCGGCCCGCTCTGGTACTGCTGGCGGGCCAAGCCTGTGCCCCACTTCGGCAGGATCACCTAGTGCTGGCGGCTGCAGTCGAAATGATCCACACGGCCACGCTCATCCATGACGACGTGCTCGACGAAGCGACCCTGCGCCGCCATATCGACACCGTCAATTCCCGCTGGGACAACGAAACGAGCGTCCTGTTGGGCGATTATCTGCTGGCGCGCTGCCTCTGCCTGGTCAGTTCGGTCGAGACCACCTTCGCCTGCCGAACCATTGCCGAGGCCAGCCGGGCCATGTGCGAGGGCGAGCTGCGTCAGATCGCCAGCCGGGGGGATTACGGCCTGACCGAGCAGGATTACCTGGGCATTATCACCGGCAAGACAGCCGCCCTGACCGCTTGTTGTTGTCAGCTTGGCGCCCATTATGGCGCCGCAGATGCCGCCGCGGAGGCCGCTCTGACCGAATATGGCCGCTACCTGGGCATCGCCTTTCAGATCGCCGACGATCTGCTGGATGTGCTGGGGGACGAGGCCACCGCCGGTAAATCGCTGGGCACCGATCTGGCGAAGCAGAAATCGACGCTGCCGTTGATCCGCGTGCTCCAGCAGACCAGTCAGGCCGAACGCCGCGAGGTCGTCACCCTATTGTCCGGCACCGGCAATCACCGCCGCGATGCCTTGCGGCCCTGGCTGGAGCGATTCGACGCCATCGCATACGCTCAAGACAAGGCGCAATGGTACGCCCGGCGTGCGGCCGCGGAATTGGACGCCCTACCGGCCAGTCCCACCCGGCAGGCCATGCAAAGTCTGACCGAGTTCGTCGTCACACGGCATCATTAGAGCGGTCGGCAATCAGATTCGTAGGTCAGGCTATGCCTGACACCTCCCGCCTGTCAGGCGCAGCCTGACCTACGGGGGGTATACATCAAAAATCGTACCAAACCCCGCCGCCGATCTGCTGCTCGGATTTGTCGCTGAACTGGTACTGTTCGGATTTGCCGTTGAGGTATTCCAGGCCGAGACGGAAGAGGTGGCCGGTGCGGCCACGCCATTGCCAGCCGGTCTGGACGGTGGCCGCCCCGCCGAAATTGACCTCTTGGCGGAGATGGGCGTTGGCGGCGAAGAAGGGGGCGCCTTGCAGACCGGTAGGCCGCGCGGGGCTATACTCGAAGCCGAACTGGAACTCCCAGGGCTCGGTTTCGCCCCAGGTGTAGAAGGCCCAGCCCACTTCGCCGTACACCCGCACGTCCTCGACCGGATGGTACGCCAGTCCGAAGAGGAGGGCATCGCGGGAAAAATTGATCCGCGTCACCCCGGGGTTGTCCAGCAGGTATTGGTCGCCCAGATGCGAACAGAGGTGGTAGATCTCCACTTTGGTTTCCCACGGGCCGGCCCGCATGGTGACCGGCACGCCGAAGCGGAAGTCGACATCGGCCAAAGAGCGTTCGTAATTCAGTTGCAGCAACGGAAAGGCAGCCCCCTCGATATCGACTTGAACGCCTTCCGGGGAGAGCGGGTCTTCGTTGCCCCAGCGGAGAATGCCGGCCCGGCCGCCCAGGGTGGTGCTCCATAGCCCACCCATGTGTTCGTCGTGAACAATCTCGGTACCGAAGCGCGGTTCCCGTTCCCCGGCCAGATAAGAGCGATACATCAGGCCGTCGGGCAGCAGTTGCCAAGTGAAACCGTCCTGGTCCGGACTGTACTCTTGCAGGGGCAATATGCCGGGCACCCCCCCAGGCGGCGCATTACCGAACGGCGCCGGTGCGGCCATACTGGGATCGAAGGCGGGCTGGCCCTGTGGCGCCGAATCGG
>CAYYBU010000068.1:0-8984 GCA_964469945.1 uncultured Planctomycetaceae bacterium | reverse complement strand
GCCGACGGGGTCAACATCCACCAGATCGGCAAGAATAACCTGTTCGACAACCAGGCGTCGCTCACGCCCGACGGCCGCATTCTCTATTCCCGCTGGGAATACGTGGACCGCAACTTCGGCGACGCCCACAGCTTGTGGACCATCAATCCCGACGGCACCAATCAGGCCGTCTACTGGGGCAACAACACGGCGGTGCCGGGGGCCGTGATGTCTGCCCGCGCGATCCCGGGCACGCAGCAGGTGCTGTGCATCTTCGGCCCGCACCACGACCACCTCTGGGGCGCGATGGCGATCGTCGACCGCCGCCTGGGCCTCGACGGGCGCGACGCGGTCGTGCGGCTCTGGCCGTCGCAGGCGATGAATCTGGTCCGCGCGGGCGGCCCCTTCGATTGCGATGCGTTCTCGGCGGTGCAGCCGAAGTACATGGACCCCTATCCGCTTTCCGACAAGTATTTTCTCTGCGCGCGGAGCACCGAGCCCAACGGCCCGATGGGACTTTATCTGGTGGACGTGTTCGGCAACGAACTGTTGCTCCACCGGGAAGGCCCGGGCTGTTACGATCCGATGCCGCTGGGGCCCCGGCCGCGTCCGCCGCTGTTGCCGGCGCGGCGCGATTTCGAGAACCGCGAAGGCACTTTTTACGTCGCCGACGTCTATCGCGGCACGCACATGCAGGGGGTCAAACCGGGGGCCGTGAAGACCCTGCGCGTCGTCGAGTCGCCGGAGAAACGCCATTGGTCGGCGGGGGCCTGGTTCGGCCAGGGCTACACCGCGCCGGCCATGAACTGGCATAGCCTGGAGAACAAACGCATCCTCGGCAGCGTGCCGGTCGAGGCCGACGGCTCGGCCTATTTCGCCGTGCCCGCGGAAACGTTCGTCTACTTCCAACTCCTCGATGAAAACGGCATGATGATCCAATCCATGCGAAGCGGGGCCAGCGTGCAGTCGGGCGAGCACGCCGCCTGCGTCGGCTGCCACGACGAGCGTCGCAGTGCGCCTCCGGCCTCCACATGCGACGTGCCGCTGGCTTTAAGACGCCCGCCGAGCCGGCTTGCCGGCTGGTACGGGCCCGCCCGCGAGTTCAGCTTCATGACCGAGGTGCAACCGGTATTCACCCGGCACTGCGTCGCCTGCCACGATTACGGGAAGCCGGCGGGCAAGAAGCTCAACCTGGCCCCCGACCGGACGCTGACCTTCAACACGGCCTATACCGAGCTTTGGCACAAGGGCTATCTCACTTGCGTGGGCGCCGGGCCGGCCGAGATTCAGCAGGCCTACTCCTGGGGCTCCCATGCCAGCCGCCTGACCCGCGAGCTGTGCGACCCGAAGGTGCCCGAGCACAAGAAACTCAATCTCAGCGCGGAGGAGCGCAACCGCCTGCTGACCTGGGTCGATTTGAACGGCGTGTATTATCCGACCTATGCCTCGGCCTATCCGGATAGCCTGACCGGCCGCGTGCCGCTGGACGCCGCGGAACTGGACCGCTTGAGCCGGCTGACCGGCGTGCCGCTTGCCCAGCAGCGGGGTTTCAACATCAATCCCGGGCAGGACGTGAGCTTCGATCGTCCGGAACTGAGCCCGTGCCTGGCGGGCCTGGATCCCAAGGACGACCGCTACAAGCAGTCGCTGGCGATCCTTCAGGCGGGCAAAGAGCGTTTGGCCCGGCGCGGCCGGGGCGACGAGCTTTCCGGCTTCGTTTCCAGTGAAGCCGACCAACGCCGCGAGATCAAGTATGCCCAGCGCCGTCAGATCGAGTTGGACAATCGCGACGCCATCGTCCACGGTCGCAAGGCATACGACCATTAGCAGCCTGTCCCCCTTTTTCAACAGGCTGTTAGCCCGCAGCCTCGGACAGCGTTCTACCCGGAAAGCAGGCATTTCTCGCCGAAAAGACGGGCCGTGACCCCCCGGTGTTGTGGTAATCAGCATAACCAGATAGTGGTGTATTGACATTTATTTAGAGAAAGGCTAGCCTAGCGATAGATAGCTGGTAGATAGTCATCTCCACTTCGCAGGCATCAAGCCCAGAGGCAGCGTCGCCACCTCTAGCCGCGTTACTCGCCATGCAAGGCCGTGCCTTGCCGCGGGGTCGTTTTCTGGCTGGGTGTTTTCCCTTGTGCATGATCCGCCGCGTGCTGTGCTGCGCGCGGCCAAGCACATCGCCATCTGCAACCGGGTATCAACAGGTTTCGTGCCTTTTGTCGTAGTCATTTTTGAAAAAACTGATCGCCACGCAGTTCAATCCAGGGAGTTTCTCATGAGTCGCCATGCTCAACAGTTCAATCGTTACCAGGCTGGGGCCAATCGTCACCAAGTTGGGGCCACCTTGCCACGAGGCGCCAAGATGTCATTGGCGCCGATCCTGATCGCGGCAGCGGTTCTGTTTTCGTCCACCGTTTCAACCGCCCAGACCCTCTATTGGGATACCGCCGGGCCCGGGAACGGCTTCAGTGTCTCCAGCGGGACATGGGACGACGGCACAATTCAGAATTGGACGACCGATCCCTCGGGCACCAACAGTGCGACCTTTAGCGGTTGGGTCCCCGGCGCTAGCGCCGACTTTACGCACGATCCCTGGAACAACGGCGCCACCGTCACCGCTTACGTCGATCCCGGCGTGTGGAGCATCAGCAATCTCACGTATTTGTATAATCTCCACATCGACGGCCCCGGCAGTTTCAGCTTGGCCCAAAACGCGACCTGGTCCGGCGGCTACAACGGCGGCGACGTTGAAATTGATAATAACATCAACACCAACGGCCACACGCTGACGGTGAACTTCCAGAACTACAATTCCTACCTATACGGCGTCGTGAGTGGTTCCGGCGCCCTGAACTTTGCCCTTGGCGGCGCCAACACATGCCGCCTTACCAACGCGGCCAACAGCTACACGGGCGGCACCACCATCACGGGTCAAACACTGTACATCACGGCCGACGGTTGCCTCGGCGCCGTGCCGGTGGTTCCGACCACGAATATCACCTTCCAGGGCGGTACCCTGGGTGTCGGAAGCTCATTCACGCTCAATGCCAATCGGACCATCTTCTTGAATAACGCCGCGGCAAGTTTCAACCCCAACTACAATACTTTGACCGTCGCCGGCCAAATCACTGGCAATGGTGGGATCTCGACCGAAAGCGGCATGCTGGTCCTGACCAACCCCAACAACTCCTTCACCGGCAATGTGCAAACCTGGTATCAAAACATTGAAGTTATGAGCGACGGCTGCCTGGGCGCCCCGACCAACGGCCTCCAGACGCCGCAAGGCATTGGGGCGTTCGTTTTCGGCTCTTCCTTCACCCTGGGCGCCCAGCGCAATCTCGCCACCGGCACCTACGACGGTAACGAGGGGATGGGCCTGGACACCCAAGCCAACACCATTACGATCCCCGGCGTCATCAGCGGTAACAATCCGATCACCAAGTTCGGCACGGGCCTGCTCGTGCTGACCAATCCCAGTAATTCATATCTCGGCGGTACGCACATCAGCGGCGGCGTGTTGCGAGCGGACCTCGGCGCCGGACTGCCCGCGGCAGGAAGCATGATTCTCAACGGCGGCGCCTGGGAAACCAGCCAGAACATCAACGCCTCGCTGACGGCCAATGCCGGCGGGCTCCAGATCACCGGCGGCGCCTCCGGCTTCAGCGCCTACGGCAACCCCATCACGGTAACCCTCACGCCGGCCGGCGGCGCCAGTGGCGACCCGGTGGTGTGGGGAGCCAGCCCGACCTTCAACCCGAGCGCCTTGACGCTCAATGCGGCCACGGCCAATAGCGCGCTGACCTTCACCAATCCCCTCGACTTGAACTCGACCACCAATCGCACCATCAGCGTCGGCGCCAATACGGCCACCATGACCGGCGTCATTAGCAACTCCGGCGGCAGCGGCGGCCTGGTGGTGACCGGCGGCGGCGCCTTGATGCTTGCTACAGCCAATACCTACACCGGCCCGACCACCGTCACCGGGGCCACGCTCGGCGTGGTCAACGGCGGACAGCTTTATAGCACGGCCAGCGGTTCGCCGGTCACCGTCAACGGCGGCGGCGTCCTGGAGTTCGACAACTGGGCGGCCGGCGGCAGTCTTGGACAACTGCCACTCGGGGCGGCCAACATGGTCGCCAACGGCGGAACCTTCCGCTTCACGGGTTCCAACAACACGGCCGAAACCCGCTCCTTCACCATCGGCGCCAATGGCGCCACCCTCGAATCGGTGGGCAATAATGGCGCCACGTGGACGATCCTCTCCGGGGCGGGTTACACTTCGCTGGCCAGCAACGGCGGCGCGCTGACGCTCACCGGGGCCGGCAATGGCGAGATCGATCAAGTCATCCCCGGCAGCGGCGCACTGGTCAAGAGCGGCGCCGGCGCCTGGACGCTCACGGCCGCCAACACCTACACGGGCGGCACGGCCATCAACGCCGGCACCCTTTCGGTCAGCAACGCCACCGGCTCGGCGACCGGCACCGGCAACGTCGGCGTGAACAACGGCGGCACTCTGGCCGGCGCGGGCATCATCGCCGGGCAAGTCACCGCCTACAGCGGCGCGACCATCAACCCCGGCGGCAGCGCGGTCGGCACGCTCACCCTCGGCGGCTTGACCCTGAATCCCGGCAGCTTGCTCAACCTGAAGTTTAACACCACCGGGACTCCAACGAACGACTCGATCGCCTTGACCGCGGTCAACGGCCTCGGCAACGCGACCGGCGGCGTGAACC
Organism: uncultured Planctomycetaceae bacterium; assembly: GCA_964469945.1. Taxonomy (GTDB): domain Bacteria; phylum Planctomycetota; class Planctomycetia; order Pirellulales; family Thermoguttaceae; genus CAYYBU01. The sequence goes on along the minus strand of CAYYBU010000068.1, from coordinate 4,269 downwards.
TCTACCAGAACGGATCGTCGCCGCTGAGCGCTATCGGTTCGTATACCGTGCTGACCTACAATACCACCCTGGGCAGTTCGCTCCAGGGGCTGATGGTCGTGAACCCCAGCCCGGCCAACGCCTATGTCTTCAGCGATACCGGCAGCGGCAGCGTAGCGCTGCAAGTCACAGCGGGCGAGCTGTGGAGCGGTGCGGTGGACAGTAATTGGAGTACGGCGGGCAACTGGAACCTGGGGAGGGCCCCCGTCGGTCAAGATTGGCTCCTCTTCACCAGCAGCACGCCCACGACGGCCAACAACGATACGGTCGGCACGACGCTGGCGGGCATCCGCTTCAACTCCGGCTCGGCCACCGTCACCCTGACCGGCAATGGAATCGACCTCGCCGGCAATCTCATCAACAACAGCGCCAACGCACAGAATGTGGACTTGCCCGTGGCGCTGACTTCGACCATCGCCGTGCAGAACAGCGGCGGCACGCTGACCCTGAGCCAGCCGATCGGTGAAAACGGCGGCAGTTACGGGATCATCGCGACCGGCCCTGGGGCCACCGTGCTGGCGGCCAACAACAGTTACTCCGGCGGCACGACCGTCAGCGGCGGTCTGTTGGTCGCCTCCACGGCGGCCAATCTCGGCACCGGCCCGCTGACGCTCAACAACGGCACGTTCCGTTTCGGCGCCGCCTTCGACCCCTCGGTCAACACCGACGGCGTCTCGGCCCGCTCGATCGGCATCACGGCCCTGGGCGGCACGATCGACACCAACGGCAACACGGCGACGGTCTCCAACCCGATCAGCGGGCCCGGCGCGTTGACCAAGGCGGGGGCGGGCACACTGGTGCTCACCAATGCCGCCAACACCTTCTCCACTGCGATCGTCAACGCCGGCGCCCTGCAGGGGAACGTGGCCAGCCTGACCACCAACATCACTCTCGCGGGCGGCGGCGTGGTCTTCGACCAGGCCAGCGATGGCACGTATGCCAAGGTCGTCAGCGGCAGCGGTTCCTTCACCAAGGCCAACGCCGGTAACCTCCTCGTCACCCAGAATCAAACCTACAGCGGGCCCACGGTCATTGCCGGCGGCACGCTCACTTTGGCCGGAGCCCCCGTGCTGTCGACGGCGAATATCAGCGTGGGCGGCACCGCCAGTCCGACGGGTTCCTACAGCTTGACGGGCGGCGCGCTGACGATCACCGGCGGCGGCGGCGACTTCTGGGGAGGCACCGAACAGGGCTACTATGTCTACCAGGCGGTTCCCACCAACCAAAACTTTGACGTGGCGGTCCATATCGCCACCATGAGCGGCGGCGATGGCGGCTGGGCCAAGGCCGGCATCATGGCCCGCCAGGATGCCAGCAACAACAACGTGAACACCATTTTCGACGCCGAGACCACCGGCAACGGCGTCTCCATGCAGTACACCAACGCTACCCAACAGAGTACGGCGGGTTCCTCGGTGGGGCCGAACTGGCTGAGACTGACCTACAACGCCTCGACTGGTTACTTCACCGGCTACGAAAGCAACAGCGGCAGTGCGACGGCGCCGGCCGCCTCCGACCCGTCCTGGGTGGCCATCAACAGTTACCAGGCGACCATGACCGGGCCGACCTTCGATCTCGGCATTGCGGACACCGCGCACAGCAACGGCAACGCCGACACCGCGATCTTCAACAACGTCAGTTCCTTGTTCGCCTCCGGCGGCCTGAACATGTTGCCCGCCACGACGGCCTTGTCGGTCGCCACGGGCGCCACGCTCGACCTGAGCGGCGGCAGCCAGCAGGTCGCCTCGCTGGCCGACTATGCCCCGGGCATTGGCGGTAGCATCGTCAACAGCAGTACCGCCGCCGGATCCCTCTTGACCCTCAGCCTCAGCGGCGGTTCGAGCACCTTCAGTGGCGCGATCGGCGGCGGGGCGGGGACGATGAGCCTGGTGGTCAACGGTAGCGGCACGCAAGTGCTCGCCGGCACCAACACCTACACCGGCGGCACGACCCTCAACGGCGGCACCGTGCAGGCCGCTTCGCTGGCGAGCCTCGGCAGCGGTGGGCTGACTTTCAACGGCGGCGCCCTGCGGTTCGGCTCCTCGTTCGATCCATCCGTTCAGACCATGACCTTCCAGGCCGGTGGCGCCACGCTGGACACCAACGGCAACAACGTCACGCTGGCCAATCCGGTGGGCAACGGCGGCGCGGGCGGCCTGACCAAGATCGGCGCCGGCACCTTGATCCTCAGCGCCGCCAACACCTACGCGGGTGGAACCACCTTTGCGGGCGGCGTCATTCAGGCCGCTTCGCTGGCCAACTTCGGCCCCGGTCCGTTGACCTTCAACGGCGGCACCCTGCAATTCGCCGCCGCCTTCGATCCCTCCGCTCAGGGCATGACCTTCCAGGCCGGCGGCGCCACGTTGGACACCAACGGCAACAACGTCACGCTGGCCAATTCGGTGGGCGGCGGCGGCGCGGGCGGACTGACCAAGATCGGCGCCGGCACACTGACGCTTGGCGGCGTCGGCGGCTATACGGGCACGACCCAGATCAACGCCGGCACCTTGAGTTTGGCTAATTCGGCCGCTCTAGGTAGCAGCAGCATCACCTTCGGCGGCGGTACGCTTCAGTATGCCACGACCAACACCCGGGATTTTTCGGCGCAAATCGTCGGCAGCACTGCCCCGATCGCCATCGACACCAACGGCCAGAACGTCACCTTCGCCAGCGCCCTGGCCAGTTCCAATGTCGGCGGCCTGAGCAAGATCGGCGCCGGCACGTTGACGCTATCCAACAGCAGCAGCTACGGCGGTCCCACCTATCTGACCGGCGGAACAATCAAGTTCAGCGTCCTAACCCCAGGTCTCTACGAAGGTGTGGTCTCGACCACCTCTGCCGCGGACACGACCGATCCCATTCCGCACACGAGCATTCAGCTTTCGGCGCGGTGGGGAGCGACCAACGCGACAGGCAACAGTCCTGCCGTCTTCCCCTATTGGCCAAACAACACGACGATTGGCTATACCGGCTATTTCTATGCTGCCACGGCTGGCGTCTATACTTTTGGCAAGAATTTCGACGACAACGGCTACCTCACGATTGACGGCGTCTCGATCATCAGCGACACCAATTGGACTGATGCTGCGATAGCGACCGACACGCTGAGCGTGGGCTGGCACGCGATCGATCTACGTTTTGGCCAAGGCGGCGGCGGCGTCGGTCCGCAGGGTCAGTTTGGCAACTTCGGTATCGCCTATGAGACTCCCGGTGGAAGCACCTGGACGCAATTCGCGGATCCCGGCAACGGCAGCGTCCTCGCCATAACTCCGGGCGGAGCAGGCTCGAATTTGCTGCCGGTCACAACCGCGATGATCATGTCGAGCAATACCACCCTCGACATGACCAACTGTGCGCAGACCATCGCCTCCCTGTCCGACGCAGCCGGCGGCGCCAGCGGTCAGCAGGTGCTTTTGGGCAATGGCAGTTTGACCACCGGTAGCGACAACACCAGCACCAGCTTCTCCGGCGCTATTAGCGGCGTCGGCGGCAGCCTGACCAAGGTCGGCACCGGCACCCTCACGCTGGCCGGCGCCAACAGCTACACCGGTCCCACCACCGTCAACGGCGGGGCCTTGGTGCTAGCCAACAGCAATGCAGTCGCCCAGAGCGGCACCTATAACATTAACGCGGCCAACGGCGTCGTCTTCGGCAACGGCGTCACGCCCGTTACCTTCGGCGGCTTGGGCGGCAGCGGCAATTTGGCCCTCTCCACCAGCGACAATTTGGCGGTGGCCTTGACCGTCGGCGGCAACGGCCAAAGCACCAGCTACAGCGGCGTGCTAAGCGATGGCACCGCCACCGGCGCCTCGTTGACCAAAACCGGCACCGGCACGCTGACCCTGGCCGGCGTCAACACCTACACCGGCCCCACCACGATCGCCAACGGCGTCATTGCCCAGGGCACGAGCAACGCCCTGCCCGCCGGCACCGCCCTCACCTTCGGCGATGCCACCGGCGACAGCGGCGCCTTGGAACTCAACGGTTTCAGCGCCACCTACAACGTCGGCCAGTTGACTGTCGTCGGCGCCGGCACGAACAACCGCATTGCCGGCGGCAGCAGCACGCTCAGCCCCTTGACGTTGAACGTCGGCAGCGGCGCGGCCACGCTGCCCATCGGCCTGGGCGGCAGCGGCGCCAACGAGAACAACCTCTCCCTCACCAAGACGGGCGCCGGCACTTTGGTGCTCACCGGCAGCAACAGCTACACGGGCGGCAATATCGTCAACG
>CAYYBU010000067.1:0-8991 GCA_964469945.1 uncultured Planctomycetaceae bacterium | reverse complement strand
CACCGGAGAAAGTGCCGCCGATGCTGGTGGCCGAGCTGAAAGAGGGCGGGCGGATGGTGATTCCCGTCGGCGAGCGCTATCAGCAGACCTTGTATCTGCTGAAGAAGAAGGCGGGGAAGATGGTTTCCGAGACCTTGCTGCCGATCTTGTTCGTGCCCATGACCGGCGCCGCCGAGGATCGTCGCCAGGTGCAGCCCGACCCGCTGCACCCCACGTTGCGCAACAGCGGTTTCGAGCAAGTGGCGGGCGATCCGCCGCAGCCGGTCGGCTGGCACTACCAGCGGCAAGTGACGGTCGTCAGCGATGGCGAGGCGCCCGCGGGCAAGAACTACGTGGCTTTCCGCAATAGCGAGCCGGGCCGCAACTGCCAGGCCTTGCAGGGCTTCGCCATCGACGGGCGGAAGGTGCCCAAGCTGGATGTTTCCGTGAAAGTTCGCGGTCGCGCCATCCGCGCGGGCCAGTCGCCGCAGCAATTGCCCGTGGTCGGCATCACGTTCTACGGCGAGAATCGAGCCACGGTAGGGCAGGGGACCCTTGGTCCGTGGGTGGGCAGTTTCGATTGGCAGACGGAGAAGAAGCGGCTTGAAGTGCCGGCCCGGGCCCGCGAGGCCATCATCCGCGTGGGACTTCTGGGGGCGGTGGGCGAGCTTTGTGTCGATGATCTGGAAGTGAAAGCGGCGCGTAAGTAGCCGATTCTGGTGGGCCTTCGCTCCGCTTGTCCCACCCTACTAAATTGAGTTGCGTGGGTTTGCAAGCAAACCGTGTAGGGAACGCCCTCCGTGGCGTTCCGGGCGTATCGGTGAGACGGAACGCCACGGAGGACGTTCCCTACTACAGCCATTCCTCCGGGAATCGTGCAACGCTATTTAGCCCGACGACCTTGCAGCCGGCCGTTTCAACTCTTCGCAGCCAGCCAGCGGAACGGCTCATTGGTCACCTCGTAGCCGGGACGCAGGCCGACGTTCAGCAGCAGCCCGAGCCCCATGGCATGGGCCAATAGCGCCGAGCCGCCGTAACTGACCATCGGTAGCGGCAGGCCGGTGATCGGCAGCAGGCCGACGTTCATGCCCATGTTGATGACGGCTTGCATCAGGATCATGGCCGTGATGCCGGTGGCGACCAAGCGGCCGAAGGGCTCGCGCGTGGCGGCGGCGATGGCCAGGCCGCGCCAGGCCAGCAGGCCGTAGAGGCCGAGCACCGCCAGCAGCCCCGGCAGGCCCAGCCGTTCCTCGATCACGGAGAGAATGAAATCGGTGCGGGCCTCGGGCAAGTGATAGACGGCTAGGTCGTCGGTCGCCTGGCCGGCCGCGAGGCTTCCCCAGGGGCCGCCCAGGGCAGCCATGCGTTTGGCCTGATACAACTGATAGGCTTCCTTCGCCGGGCGCTGGTCGGCAGACACTTGATGGAACACGGCGGTGACGCGCGATTTCTGATCGTCGCTCATCTGCGTCCACAGCAGCGGCATCAACAGCAGCCCGACCAGTGCCAGCAGGGCCAGGTCTCGCCGACGCGCGCCGGCGACAAAGAGCATCACCAGCAGCACGGGAAGGAACAACAGGGCCATGCCCAAGTCGGGCTCCTTGAGCACCAACAACACGGGCGCCGTGCTGATCGCCAGCGGCAGCAGCAGCCCCGGCAGTCGCCGATAATTCTCGCGATACATCAAGTAGCGCGCCAGCGCCAGCACAAAGGCCACCTTGGCGAATTCCGCGGGCTGCAAGCCCACCGGGCCCACGCGGATCCAGCGATGCGCGTGATTGATCGGCGGGAAGAAGTAGACCAGCACCAACAGGGCCAGGGAGGCCAGAAACAGCTCGTAGCTCCAGCGACAGAGCAAGCGGTAACTGGGCAGGGAAACCACCAGCATGGCGGCCAGACCGAGGGCCGACCAGACGATTTGCTGGCGCAGAAAATGGCCGTTGGCGTCAGCCAGTTCCTCGCAGCGGGCAAGGGCCATCCAGCCCACCAGGACCAACGGGACGGCCGCTGCCAGGACCGACCACGGCAATCGCCTTGCCCACACGGCTGCTTTCATACTGTCGGATTATAGAGCCTGCGGGCGGTGGCAGGGAGGGCAGTATAACCACCATTGGCGGTGTGGCTGATGGCAAGGCGAGCGCCGCTCGCCGGCGCGAGGAAGGCCATTGGGAAACAAACGCATCGTTGATGTGAGTGGAATGCTGTAAGTGTATATGGAAAATAATGTTACGACTTGTTGCTCGCGTCGGTCGTCTCCATTAAACGGGGGGAAATCAAAGTGTAAAGCGCGCAAGAATGGCAAAATTCAGCTTTTCCCAGACGATGCTAAGTTTATCGAAGCACCCCAAACTACTTGATTTTCCTGCTAGCAGTGGTATCTTTTACGGCGTAGAGTTTGGGTATTTTGTTTATCCTGTAGCGAAGGGAGAAGACTATGATGTTACGAGCGAGTTGGAAGCATGTGATGATTGGGGTAGTTTTGGCGTTGGCACTGACGACCGTCGCGACTCAAGCCCAGGCCTGCTGCGGCTGCGGCTGGGGCTGTGGATGCGGCACGCCTTGCTACAGTGGCTGCCCGTGCTGCGATAGCGGTTGCGTTTGGGCCGTCGGTTGCCGATCCTGCTGCGTCCACCGCTACACCTTCGACCCGTGCCGAGGCGGTTGCGGTTGCGGCTATGGTTACGGCTGGAGCGCATGCAACTTCGGCTGTTACGACACCTGCAATGCGTGCCTGCCCTGTTATACGCCCGCAGTAGGCTGCTGTGGCGGTGCCGGAATCCCGGGGCCGGTCGTGCCAGGAGCGGTTGTGCCGGGAGCGCCCGTGCCGGCCCCGACCGTGCCGACTCCCGCGAAGAAGCCAGCCGACGCGGCGCCGACGCTGCCCAACGATGCGTCGCCGACCGTGCCGACTCCGCCGACGACCCCGACGACCCCGGTTGCCCCGGTCGACAAGTCCGCGGTGACTCCGAGTACCCCGTCGCCGGCGCCCGTCGCTCCGGCCACGACCTCGATTCCCACGGCGGAAAACAGCGGCATGTTGACCATTTGGGTGCCCAGCGAGGCCAAGGTCAGCATCAACGGCATGTTGACCCGCAGCACGGGCAGCCGTCGCGAGTACGTGTCGTTCAGCTTGCAGCCCGGCATGAGCTATAAGTATGACGTCCACGCGGAGATTGTCCGCGATGGCAAGATCGTGGAAGAGAACAAGTCGGTGACGTTGGTCGCCGGCGAGCGTGGCGCCCTGGCATTCGGCTTCAACGTTGCGAAGACCGCCGAAGGCCTGGCAACGGCCAACTGACGCCGCTTGTCCTCGTGACCGTGCAAGATGGCAGGCCCCCGCGCCGCGGATTTCGTGGCGCGGGGGCCGCTTGCGTTTTCCGGTAACCGTTTAGTAGAATCAGCACTGCTGGACAAGCCAACGGTGACGCCCGAACGTTGCGCTTTCAACCTGTGGATCAGTGCTGCCGGCCGGGCGTGGGCCGTAGCGGGTCGTCCGGATAGTTGCGGGATTTGTGGCCGCCGAGCGGCCAGAGCAACTCGCCGCCCAGATCGCGGATGAAGAAGGCCCGCGAGAAAATGCTCAGCACGATGCCGGTCGCCACCCAGAGCAGCACGTCTCCGGCGGCCACGCACATGGCCAAGGACACGCCCAGGCAGAAACCGAACACCATGACCACCGCCTGTTCGACCTGATGGATGTGATCTCTGGACATGGTTTCACCTCCTGACAACGTTGGAATGTTTTCAAGGTCCCGCCGCCCTCACCCCCGGCGCCTCTCCCGCGAGCGGGAGAGGGAAGCCCCACATTCCATTCTATCGCGGCTCTTTTCTGGTATCATGCAGCTATCGGGGCATTTTCGCCGCGACTTCGGCTCGCGATAGGGGACGGTTTTCCGTTGGCCCGCCGCCCTTACGCCCGGCCCCTCTCCCGCCAGCGGGAGAGGGGAGCCTATGGGTCGCTGGGGCCTCCATCGCGCAGAAACGCCTTGAGCTTGCGGACATCGCGCCGGCTGCAGACGCCCTGGCGCAGTTGGGCCGGCAACTGGCCGAGAAAGGTCTCGCGTCCCATGCGCCGCAACATGCCCAGGGGGCCCGCGGCCGACTTCATCAAAATCGTCCACGTGCGGTCGACGTCTTCCGCGCCGGCATAGCCGTCGATCACCAACAGCAGCGCCGCCGCGACCAGCCGATGGACCAAGGCGTCGTGAATCGCCGCATCGGCCTGCCCGGCGGTCGGAAAACCAGGCTGAAGGAATGCCGGATACGGATACTGGTAAACTCCCGCGCCGCTCTTCAGTCCCAAGTGGCCGCGATCGAGGTATGGTCGCAGAAAGGCCATGATCTTGTCGGTCTGCTCGGCGCGGGCGCGGTGGCGTCGCGCGCCGGCGGCGGCGACATCGAACGCCACGTCGAGGCCGACGAAGTCCAACAGGCCGAACGGTCCCGAAAGGGCTTTTTCGTAGAACATCCAGGCGCGGTCCACGTCGGCCGGATGACGCTGGCCGTCGCACACCAGCGAGATGGCCGTCGAAGTCAAGGCGCCGATCAAGGTATTGGAGAGATATCCCCGCTTCGGCCGAGCCAGCAGCAGGGGAGTGCCGCCCAGGCTGCGGACGTAGCGGAACAGGATGTCGATCGTGGCCGGCGAAGTGCGGGGTCCGCCCGCCACGTCGAACAGCAGCGCGCCGAGATGCGAGTGCAGGGCGGCAAAACGATCGCGGCGGGCCACGGCCCTGTCGAGTTCGGAAACCAGCAGACTGGACGTGTTCGTGGTGAGGATGGCATGTGTCGGGCACAGCGTGTCGAATTGCCGATGGACGTCGCGCTTCAGTTCCAGACGTTCGGGGACCGACTCGCTGAGCAAATCGGCCCCGGCGGCCGCCGCGGCGGGATCGGCCAGCGTGCGGACGCCGCGCAGCCCGGCCTCGATCTGCTGGGGCGGGAGCACTTGCTGCCAGGCCAGGTAGGCGGCGATCAGTTGCTGCCGCTGGGGAACACTCGCCAGGGCCTCCGCCGAGCTGTCATAGAGGCGGGCGTCGTAACCGGCGGCGGCGGCCAGCAGCGAGTTGAAGCAGCCCATCAAGCCGGCGCCCACGAAACACACGGAACTGATTTCCTCGATCGGCATGATGACTTGGGATCGGCGAATGAGTATAAGTGTCGGGGTGTTCAACGTATCCGGCACGCTCCGCGTGCCGTTGGCGGCGGCACACAGAGTGTGCCGGATACATTAGCGCAGCACCCGCGGCGGATTGTGGGGCAGATACAAATTGCTGCTTCCCTGCGACAGCAACGCCAGCCGGTACTCCAGGATGGGCAAGCCGGCCAGGGCGTTGACGATGTGGCACTGCGTCGGGTTTTGTTGCCAAGTCGCCGTTTGCCAGGCCACCTGCCCCTGGCCCAACCAAGCGGCCTTGGTCACTTGCTCGATGGGAAAAACCGTGAACTGGCTCAGCGCCGTGCCGCGGCCGCCGACCTCGGGAAGATAGCGCCAACCCATCCAGTGGTTCTTGCCCTCCATCGCCTGCTTGCCGGCGGCGATCTGGGCGGCGGTCAGCTCGGTCAAGTTGCCGAGCGTCAACTCGACGATGGGGTGGCCGAAGTGGCTGGCTACCACGCTCCACTGGCCGGCCGTCTCGGTTGCGTCGGGGATGTCGGCGTAGATCTTGGGCATGCCCTGTAACTCGCGGCCGGTGAGGATCGGATCGGTGAGGTTCTCCCACAAGACCAGCGAATAGAACCCCTCCAGACGATCGACCTGGCCCTCGAAGACCACCGCGGCGTTGGCCTCGATCAGGTTATAGCAACGGCCGGCCAGCCAATCGATCTGGCGGTTCATGGCATAGACGACCGTCAGCAGCGGCTCGGCGGCCAGGCGGAACGGGGGCGGCAGCCACGCGGCCAGTTTTTTCTCGTCCGTCAGGTATGTGATGATAATGCTGGTGACGTCGCGATAGTGGCCGGTCGCCCGGCCCACGGGTCGGGGGCCGAAGTGAGCGGGCATCAGGTGCGGCAGTTTGGGCTCGAATGAAAACATCACTGCCCGATTGTAGGCGAGCGGTCCAGTGCTGTAAACTGGAAAGGTGTTTGTGAAAGGCCGGTTCTTCGACAAGGAAACCACACATGCAAACTCGGCTGGTGATGGGAACGATGATGGTCATGCTGGCGTTGGCCATTGGCGCGGGGCGAAACGGCAGGGCAGGGGAGGGGAGCACGAAAACCATCCCGGTCCCCGATGCGGCTGCGGTCGCACAAAATCTGCGACAGCGGGGCGCAGCAATCAAACTCGACAACCAGGGACAGGTGGTTGCCGTGGACTGCTCACATGCGAAGCTGGCCGATTTCGATCTGGCCCAACTGGCCACGCTGCTTAAGATGAAGGCCATCAAGTTCTCGCATCAGGCCATTACGGATGCCGATCTGCGGAAATTCACGGGTCGCGCGAAGCTCAAATCTCTGGGGCTCGACGATAGTAAAATCACCGATGCCGGGCTGGCCACGATCGCCAAGCTGACCACACTGGAAGAATTGCTGCTGGCCAATACCCAGGTCGGCGATGCCGGGGTCGAGTGTCTCCTGAAACTGCCGCGGCTGAAGCGGCTGCGGCTTTCTGGCAGCCGAATCACCGATGCGGGCGCGCTGCGCCTGGCCGAACTAAAGAGCCTCCAGGACCTGGATCTGAGCAAGACCCAGGTCGGCGACGCGGGACTAAAGGAACTCAAGCGGCTGAAGTCGCTGGCCAAGCTCAATCTCTGGAGCACGCCGATCAGCGATGCGGCCACCGCTGAGCTGGGCACGATTTCCAGCCTGAAATGGCTCAACCTGGACAACACCAGGCTGTCCGACGCCGGACTGCCCGCGATTGGGCCGCTCGGCGGGCTGGAGTTTCTTCACTTGGGACGGACCCGGATCACGGATGCCGGGCTGAAACACCTGGCCGGACTGTCCAAACTCCGAGAGTTGCACGTCACGCACACCCGCGTCACGGCCGCCGGCGCGGGGCGACTGCGGCAATCCTTGCCCAAGTGCGATATCAAGCAGTAGTTGTACGCCCGCCCAGTTGCGGACGCGATGAGGGATGAGGGATGAGGGATGAGGGATGAGGGATCAATAGAACAGAACAGGGCAGGGCAGGGCAGGGGGGCCGCGACTTTTTCGGGCACGTGGGCCCGTTCATTCGCTAGACTTCAGCAAGGGAACGATCTCGACGCTTGGATCGTCCGCGCCGAGTTGCAGCCTGGCGAGCGTGACGGGAAGATGAAAGCGGCGCGGACCGGCGCTGCCCGGATTCAGGTAGAGCACTCCGCGCCGGGTAGTTACGGAAGGCTCGTGCGAATGGCCGAAGATCACCACTTGCAGATCGGCCGCCCGCGGATCGAGATCCAGTTGATTCAGGTCGTGCAACACGAACAGCCGCGTGCCATCAACTTCGACCACTTGCGTGGGCGGAAAATCGGCCAGCCAGGGATCGCGATCGACGTTGCCGCGCACGGCAAACACCGGGGCCACGCGCTGAATGGCCTCGATCACCTCCAGCGCGCCGATGTCGCCGGCATGAACGATGAGGTCCGAGCCCTCCAAGGCGGCCAGGGCCTCGGGCCGCATCAGGCCATGTGTGTCGGAGATCACGCCGATCCGCTTCATAATGCCTTTTGGTTCTTCTCCACGGAACTCAAGCGGCTGGCCACGCAAAGGGCCTCGATCATGCTGCCCGTCTCGGCCTGGCGCTGCCAGGCGATGTCGAAGGCCGTGCCGTGCGCCACGCTGGTGCGAATGATCGGCAACCCCAAAGTGACGTTGACCGCCCGATGCATGCCCAACAGCTTCAGGGCGATATGTCCCTGATCGTGATACATGGCCACCACGGCATCGAAGCGTCCGTCGCGGGCGTGGACCATGAGCGTGTCGGTCGGCAGCGGACCTTCCAACCGCAGCCCTTCGGCAAGCCCGCGGGCAACGGCTGGCCGGATGATGGTCTCCTCTTCGCAACCAAACAGTCCCCCTTCCCCGCCATGAGGATTCAGCGCGCAGACGCCGATCCGCGGACGGATGCCGGTGAGCCGGGCCATGAAACGGTCGGCCAATCGCGCCTTGGCGAGAATGGCGTCCTCGCTCAGCTCGTCGAAGACATTCCGCAGCGCGGTATGCAAGGTCACGTGGACCACGGCCAGCCCGGTGGGCGAGACAATTGCCTCGTCGGGATCGGCCGCCAAGTAGAGCATCATGGCGAAATCACCGGCGCCGCACATGTGGGCCAGCAGTTCGGTATGGCCCGGGTACAGATGTCCGGCACGTTGCATCGCCACCTTGTGCAGCGGCGCCGTGGTGATGGCCTCGACCTCTCCGGCCAGAGCCAATTGCGCGGCGGCCACCACGGCCTCGTAGGCCGCCTGCCCGGCGCGGGGGTCGAGCGTGCCCGGTCGCACCTCCAACACGTCGTCCGAGCCGCATGGGATGCAGGGGATTACCCCGGGCGACGGCTCCGCCTGCTCCGGCGATTGGATCTCGACCACTTTCAGGTCGGTCTGCCAAAGTTTCACGGCTCGCCGCAGGATCTCGGGATGGCCGACGACCAGTGGCCGGCAGCGCTCGTGGACGACCGTCTCGGTCCATGCGCCGACGATGATTTCCGGCCCCACGCCGGCCGGGTCGCCTTGGGTTATTGCAATCAGCGGAAGGTGTGTTCTCATCTTTAGTATTGTACGGGTAGCGAGGCCGGCTTGCGAGCCCTTCGGCACGTATCCGGCACACTCCGTGTGCCGTTCGCTCGGCGGCACACGGAGTGTGCCGGATACGTCCCCCCTTTGCGCGCGACGCGGAATGTCGTATCTTGCTCGACATGCGAGCCTGTGTCCAACGAGTCAGCCGTGCGCGCGTCACCGTGGCCGGCGAGCTCTGCGGAGAGATCCGTCTGGGGATGCTGGTCCTCCTCGGCGTGGCGGAAGGCGATAGCGAAGAGGATGCCCGCAAGCTGGCGGCAAAGATCAGACGTTGCTGGTGGAAACGTAAGGA
>CAYYBU010000066.1:0-8993 GCA_964469945.1 uncultured Planctomycetaceae bacterium | reverse complement strand
AAGAGCCAACGGGCGGAAAGCGGCGGCAACGGAGCTGCGGCAGCCTCAACTCGATCATCGTCCAAATATACCCGAAGTTCGGGATAACGGTAACTACGTAGCGAGTCGAGGATTGGTTTGCAATAATCGCGGCTGCGGATGTGCCCGGTGCGGCGCTCGTGTAGGCGTCGAACGACCTCGGCGTCGAATCCACAACCGGCCATGAGCAAGAACAACCGTTGCCCCGCCCGCCCCACGTCCAGCGAAAGCGGCTGGCCGGCCGCGATCGTCTGCGCACAGCTTTCCGGCGATCGGCCAAGCTGGAAATGGCGGGCCAAGAGGTTTTCGTTGCCCGCGGGCAGCATGGTGATGGGCAGTCCCGGCCGCGTACGATTGACCAGTTCGGCGGCCGTGCCGTCGCCGCCCACCCCCACCAGGGCGCGCAAGCGTCCCTCCGCGTGCCAAGCGTTGGCGCGGCTGGCCACTTGATCGAGGTCGGTCAGAATCTCGGTCTCCAAGCCGGCCCGGCCGAGCAGTTCCACCAGCCGGTCGATGCGGTCGTGGGCCGAGCTGGCGCCGGCCTGCGGATTGACGGAGATGACCACCCGATCGGCGCTACCCATGTTCACAATGTCCTAACACGATGCAAGGGCTGTTGCAGAATGATACATCGGCTACAACGGCATGGCCGGGGCTTGCGAGGATCGCGTAGTGTCGATTGTGATTCGCAACATATTATCATTGAACGACTTGCGATACAAACCATCCGCCAGCCGTGAGCGCGGACGGAAATGGCACGTCACATGCTTCGAGAGATGTCAGTGAACCGGCGGTTCGCACGAACCGGAGGTTCGCACCCTAACGAACTGGCCCGTGGGGCCTCTGACGGAATCAAGTCGGGCGGTTACCTTGCCCTTACTGCCCGGTTTGCCACTATGGAACGTGGCGCGTCCGAGGCCCCAATTTTTTTGCGCCAATAGGCACGAAGTTGAGGAAGTGCCTCCCCAATGTCTCGTCCCCTCTCCCTCCGGGAGAGGGCTAGGGTGAGGGCAAACAACCAAAAAGCTTCGCTTCGGCCCTCACCATGACCCTCTCCCGGAGGGAGAGGGGACCGGAAAAAACGCCGCCTTCACCTTAACTTCGTGCCTATGGGCCCCAATTTTTTTGCGCCGGCAAAAGGTGCCTGTCCCGCTTTTCTCGTTTTTGCACACGCCCATAAGCTACACTTTTCAGAGGAGAAAACCAAGACAAGTGCGACCGAAGGGGACAGTCCCCCAGTCGGGCGAGGGAAATCATCAACCCGTTAAGGTTGAATCATGGCGGAAAGAGCAACGAAAGTGGCGAATGCGGGCGAGGCCGAAAGCCCTGCGGTGGTGGTGCCCGTGGCGCCAAAGTCGTTTTTTCCCCGCATTTCTCTACAAAAATGGTTACTGATCGTCGTCGGGGTGTCCATCTTGCTGCACGGTGTGGGCTTCACCTATTACCGTTTGCGGCAACGTCCCGAGCCCGCGCCCAGTGCGGAGGTCAGTTTGGGTAACTTCCATTTTCAGGCTGACAAGGTCGAGCGCGGCGCTACGGCCCGGGCCGATTTCTCGCTGCACGTGGCCCTTTTGGAGCCGGTCGATCCCCTGGCCCGGCAACGCTTGGCGGCGCGCAAGTACCATATCCAGCAAGATGTTGAGGAATTGCTCCGCAAGGCCCATAGCGGCGATTTCGACGATCCGGGCCTGCAGGAATTGAAGCGGCAACTCCACGAACAAATCAATCAGGCCCTCGGCACCCGGGCCGTTGCCGAAATCATCATCACCGACTTGAAACTGCAGCGCAGCGGTCAACCCAGCGCGGCCGGCCTGGCCGAGGCGGAAACGCGCTGAAAGTATCTGCCACACGCCGTGTGCCGGATACGATCGTCGTTGACATTCAGCGGTTCGGCCCAATAATTCCCTACGGTTTGGGGACTGTACAGTCTTCTGTGTCAATCGTGCGACCGAAGGGGACAGTCCCATTTTCGTGACCTCCTGCCACAAAAATCGGGACAGTCCCCGGTTTGCATCACTGCGAGGAGTTACGTCCATGAGACCGTACGCGATTATCGCCCTGCTGTTGGTTTGGTTGCCGACAGCGGGAAATTTGCTCTACGGGCAGCAGCCGGCGGTAGCACTGAACGGGGCCACTTGTCCGGTCACGGGCCGCCCGGTGGACACGGCGGTGTCGATCCAGTACCTGGGCCAACGGCTGTATTTCTCATCTGCCGCGTCCATTGCCGTGTTTCAGGCCCACCAGGCCAAGTACGCGCCCTGGGCCAACTATCAACTGGCGCTAACGGGCCAGGCCCGGCAAGTGAACTGTCCGTTTACGGGCAAGCCCGTCAACCCGGCTTTCGAGCGGGTGAAGGTGGGGGCGTTGGATATCGGCTTCTGTTGCCGGGCGTGCCAGCAGACGCTGGCCCAGGCCGATGCCCAAACGCGGCTCGATTTGGCGTTCGGCGACAACTTCGGCCGCGCCTTCGTGCTCGTGAAGAAATGATCCACAGGATGCGGCGTACCCTCACCCGGCGATCAAGTCGCTGCCCTTCTCCCGCCGGGCGGGCGAGGGGAGTTGGGGAGCGTTGCTAAAGCGGCGGGTCCGTGGGATACTGGGGGCGTTGGATGCCGTCACTAGTGCTTCGTCACGGCTTGGAACTGGGATTCGCCGAAATCGGCAGGTCAGGCACTCCGTGCCTGACAACGTCCGATTTCCACGGGCAGGATGTCAGGCACAGAGTGCCTGACCTGCGGGCTGTATCCCAAACTTAGGCGGTGACGAAGCACTGGCCGAGCCAGTGGCACCCGGCCAATCAATCCACGAGCGACAGACCACTCGTTTTCCCCCGACGCGCCGCATGAATTTCGCCCCCTCCAGTCATTCAGCCATCGGCCATAGTTCCACCGCATGGCACGCTTTGGCCGACCGCGTTTTGGACGGTCAACCCTTGGATCGCGAGCAGGGGTTGGCCATTCTCCGCGCCGGCGACGACCAGTTGCTCGATCTGTTGGCGGCCGCCTATCGGGTGCGCCGCCAGGGGTTCGGCAACCAGGTCCACCTGAATTTCTTAATCAACGCCAAGTGCGGCGCGTGCAGTGAAGATTGCGGATATTGTTCCCAGTCGAAGGTCTCTTCGGCCGACATCACTCGCTATAGCCTGTTGGATGCCGCGGAACTGCTCGACGGCGCCAGGATCGCCGTGGAGCGTCAGGCCAAAACCTATTGTATCGTCACTTCCGGACGGGTCCCGAACGCGAGAGACCTCGACACGATCTTGCAGACCGTCGCGCGGATCAAGGCATCGCACCGGCTGAATATCTGCCTCTCGCCGGGACTGCTCACGCTTGAGCAGGCCCAGCGGCTGAAGGCCGCCGGCGTGGATCGCGTCAACCACAACCTCAACAGCAGCCGGCGATTCTATCCGCACATCTGCACCACGCACTCTTACCAGGATCGCCTGGACACGTTGTGCGCGGTGCGGGCGGCGGGCATGGAAATCTGCTCCGGCGGCATCGTCGGCATGGGCGAAGAGGACACCGACGTGGTCGACCTGGCCCTCGAACTGGGCGCGCTACGGGCCGAGGCCGTGCCGATCAACTTCCTGGAGCCCATCGACGGCACGCCGCTGGCAGGTGTGCGGCGGCTCAATCCGCGCTATTGCCTGAAAGTGTTGGCCCTGGTGCGGCTGGCCAATCCGCGCGGGGAACTGCGCATCGCCGCCGGCCGCGGCATGCATCTGGGCAGCTTGCAGCCGCTGGGGCTGTATGTGGCCAACTCGATTTTCGTCGGCGATTACCTCACCACCAAAGGCCAGCCCCCGGAAGAAGATTTTCAAATGATCGAGGCCCTTGGATTCGAGATCGTCGTGGAAGGATGAAGACCCCTTGTCGTATCCGGCACACTCCGTGTGCCGCTGGACAACGGCACGCGGAGTGTGCCGGATACCATGCTGAGAGAACGTCATGAGTCCCACGCCCAACGTCGCCGATCTGCTCCAGCGGGCCCGACAGGGCGACGCCGAGTGCCGCGAGGAATTGTTCGGCCTGTGCCGCAGCTATCTCGGCTTCGTCGCCCGTTCGCAGGTGGAAGGCCGGTTGCGGGCGAAGGTCGACGCCTCCGACCTGGTGCAGGAGACCATGTTGGAAGCCCATCGCGACTTCGATCGTTTCCAAGGCCACAGCGAGCAAGAGTGGTTGGCCTGGCTGAAGCGGATCCTGGCCCACAATGCCGCCGACTTCGTGCGCCGCTATCGCGGCACGGCCAAGCGGCAGGCCAACCGCGAGGTCGCCTTTCGCCATCCGGCCGACAGCAGCATGGCGGGCGGGGTTCCCGAGCCGGCCGCGCCGGTCGCCACGCCCAGCCAGGAGTTTCTGCAGATCGACGCCGAACTGCGCATGACCGCCGCTCTGGCCCGCTTGCCCGACGACTATCAGGAAGTGATCGTGCTCCGCAACTTGCAGCGGCTGTCCTTTCAGGAGGTGGCCGAGCGCATGGAGCGATCGCGGCCAGCCGTACAGATGCTCTGGATGCGGGCCATCCGCAAGCTGCAAGAGGCGATGGGGGGAGAGGAGGGATGAGGGCGTAGGTCAGGCACCCCGTGCCTGACCTACTGAGGCTGAAGGAGGATGAATGGAAGCTGCCGACGAGCCGCATGTCGCGGACGTGTTGGACCAATACCTGGCCCTGCTCCAGATGGGCCAGAAGCCGGATCGCGACGCGCTGGTGCGGCAACATCCGGACCTGGCCTCGGCGCTGAAGTGCCTGGAAGTGCTGGAGAGCATGGCCTCCTTGCCGGTGGATGGAGAGGCGGCCGCCGAGCCGGACGACGGGCCGGCGACAGAACTGCCGCGCGACTTCGGCCCCTATGAACTGCTCGCCGAATTGGGCCGCGGCGGAATGGGCGTGGTCTATCGAGCGCGGCAAAAAGACCTCGACCGCACCGTGGCCATCAAGATGATTTTGGCCAGCCACCTGGCCTCGCCGGAGCACGTCCGCCGCTTCCAGAGCGAGGCCCGCGCCGCCGCCCGGCTGCGGCATCCCCATATCGTCCACATCCATGAAGTGGGCAATCTCCACGGCCAACACTACTTCAGCATGGACTACATCGAAGGCGAAAGCCTCGCCCAACGGCTCGCCCGCGGGCCCATGCACGTGCAAACCGCCGTGCGGCTGCTGAGCGTGGTGGCCCGGGCGGTCGAGCATCTCCATCAGCAGGGCATCGTCCATCGCGATCTGAAACCTTCCAATATCCTTTTGGACGACGAGGGCGCGCCCTACGTGACCGATTTCGGGCTGGCCAAGCTCACCGCGCCCGGTTCGGAGATGACGGCCACGGGGGTGATTGCCGGCACGCCCAGCTACATGGCTCCAGAGCAGGCGTCCGGTCGCAGCGCGGCGGTCGGTCCGGCGGCCGACGTCTACAGCCTGGGGGCGATCCTCTACGAGTTGCTGACCGGGAAGCCGCCATTTCTCGAAGAGAGCCCGCTGGACACGCTGCTGGACGTGCTGGCGCGCGAGCCCACGCGGCCGCGGCGGTTGAACCCGCGGATTCCGCCGCGGCTGGAGTTGATCTGCTTGAAATGTCTGGGCAAGACGCCGGCGGAGCGTTACGACTCGGCGGCCGCGCTGGCCAACGACCTGGACCGCTTCGCCCGCGGCGAGGCCTTGCAGGTGCGGCCGCCGCATCTGGGCCGGCGACTGGCCGCTTGGACCCGTCGCCAGCCTGCGTTGACCTCGCGGCTGGCGGTCCTGGGCGTGTTCTACGTCGTCGAACTGTTCAACTACGGCAGCGGCGCCGTGACTTGGAAATTTCACGAGCAGATCACCGTTCGCATGGCCGCTTGGGCGGTGCTCTCGGTTGTGTGCCAGCAGTTTCTTGAGAGCCGGCGCTGGTCGATCCCGGCCCGCTTCGTCTGGGGCACGCTCGACTCGTTGTTGCTGCTGGCGATCCTGCTGGTGGCCAACGGGGCGGCCAGTGCCTTGGTGGTTGGTTATCCGCTGTTGATCGTGGCCTCGGCCCTGTGGTTCCGCGTGCGTTTCGTGTGGTTCATCACCGGCTTGTCGTTGTTGTCCTACGGGGTGCTGGTGCTGGACTATTATCGCTGGCGGCCCGAATTGCAGGGGCACTTCGATCCGGGGATCAACCGCCACGTCGTTTTTGCCGTGGCGCTGGTGGTGTTGGGGTCGCTGGTGGCGTATCTGGTGCAACGGGTCCGCACGCTCAGCAGTTTTTGCGGAAGACCGCTGCCGTAACCTTGGGGTTCGGCGGCTTGCTGCCGCTTTTGAAGACGGCCGGACGGGCTCTGGAGATAGATTTCAGATGAAGTCCGTAGGTCAGGCACCCCGTGCCTGACAATCACGCCGTCAGGCACGGGGTGCCTGACCTACGGAGTTGCCATCCGCGATCGCTGCTTCGCTATTTCACGCATGTTGCCCATATCTACTAACCGGAGAATCCAACAAAGTTGGCTAAACCGGGAAATTCATCCCGGCCGATACCGCATGATGAACTTCTGATCTGACACATCACGGTCTACGCCCTTGGGCGGGGAAGCATCATGCGCACGAGAACTCTTCCGGCAGCCGTTCTGGCACTTGGCTTTTGGGTAGTCGTTTCCGCTGCAAAGGGGCAAGACAACGGCTCCTGGTCCGACATGAGGCCGGATCCTCAGTCCCAGCCGCAGCAAAACGACACGCTGCTGGACCGGCTGGGCAATTTCGGCCGCTCGCTGTTCGGCGGCCAGTCGCGCAACGACCAGCAAGAGCAGGATTCCAGCCAGCCCGTGCCGCAAACCTCGCAAAGCTACAACCGCGCCCGGCAAACGGCCGGCACGACCAGCGTCGATCTTCCCGATGGGCCGCCGGCCGATGGCACGACAACCGAAACGTACCAGGCCCCCGACAATTCCCGGCCGGCGCCGGCTTTGCCCGCGGCCCGCGATAGCTGGTCTCGCTATGCCGGACCGAATACTGCGCCACCGAATGGTGCGTCTACAGCGGCGAGCGGGTCGCGCGTCAGCGTGTCCGACACGCCGATTGCCGGCGATGCGGGCACAGGCTCGAGCGGGCCGTCGCTGCACGAGCGTTTGCAGAGTTTCCGCCACTCGGCCTTCGACGATGGCGCGGCGAACTCATCGCCGGGCGCGGCGAGTCCCTCGTCGGGTGCGGCCAGGGAGTCGATCGACACGTCCGCGCCGGCCGACACCGCCAACACGAGCCCGGGGCCGACCTTGGCGCCGCCGCGCGTGACGAAGCCGGCCAGCGCGGCGGCTGCGGCGACTCCGCTGACGGCCCGGCGTGTGACGTCGGTCCCGCCGCTGCCGAGCGCGGCGCCGGCCGGCAAGGACGTGGCGGCCGTGCCAGCCGCCGATGGCAATGGGGTCTTTGCGCGCAAGAGCCCGATTCTCAGTTTCGAGACCAAGGGGCCGCGGCGGATTTCCATCGGCAAGGAAGCGGCCTATGAAGTGACGATGCAGAACTCCGGCGAGGTAGCCGCCGACGAGGTGGTGGTCTCGATTGCGCTGCCGGAGTGGACCGATGTTTCCGGCGCCGAGGCCAGCGCGGGTACGACCCACACGGCGCCGCGCGGCGCCGCGGCCGAACCCTTGCAGTGGAGCATCGGCCGACTGGAGGCCAAGTCGCGGGAGAAGCTTGTGTTGCGGCTGGTGCCGCGGCAGAGCCGTCCCTTCGATCTGTCGGTGCGGTGGGACTTCAAAGCGGCCCCTTCGCAAGCCATGATCGAAGTGCAGGAGCCGAAACTGGCCGTGCATCTGGAGGGGCCCTCGGAAGTGTATTACGGCAAGAAGGAAGTGTTCAAACTGAAGATCGCCAATAGCGGCACCGGCGCGGCCGACAACTTGATGCTCACGCTGCTGCCGGTGGGAACCGGCGACAATCGGCCCGTGACTCATCGCATGGCCTCGCTGGCTGCCGGCGAACAGCGCACGATGGAAGTGGAACTGACGGCCCGCGATACCGGCGCCTTGACCATCCAGGTGCAGTGCCAGGCCGACGGCGGGGCCCATGCGGAATTGGCCGAGCGAGTGGTGGTGCGGCGCGCCGCCTTGGCCGCCGAGGCGGAAGGGCCGGCGGTGCAATTCGTGGGCGCGGCCGCCAACTACCGCCTGCACGTTCGCAACCCGGGTAACGCGGCGGCCAAGAACGTCAAACTCACCGTCAACCTGCCCGCCGGAGCCAAGTACGTTTCCAGCAGCGACGGCGGCCGCTCCAGCGCGGACGGCAAGATACAATGGACGCTCGACAGCCTCGACGCCGGCATGGAGCGGATTTTCCAAGTGAAGTGCAGCCTGGGCGTGGCCGGGCCCTCGCGGCTGGAGATCAATGCGGCGGCCGACGACGAACTGGTCGCCACGGCCGCGGCGCTGACCAGCGTGGAGGCCATGGCCGACTTGCGCATGGACGTGAAAGAACCCGACGGGCCGGTTCCCGTGGGCGAGGAGGCCGTTTACCAGGTGCGGGTCCACAATCGCGGCACCAAGAATGCGACGGATGTCGAGGTCCTGGTCTACTTTTCGCAAGGCATCGAACCGACCGCCGCCGAAGGGGCCGCCCATCGCATCACCCCGGGGCAGATCACATTTGAGCCGATTCCTTCGTTGCCGGCGGGCGAGGACGTGGCGTTGACGATCCACGCCCGGGCGGCAGCGGCCGGGAACCACGTCTTCCGCGCCGAGATCCACTGCAAGTCGCTGGGAACGCGGTTGGTGAGCGAACAGACGACGCACTTCTACCAGGATGGCCCGGCGCCGCGACCGGCGTGGCAAGGGCCGCCAGCGGGCAACATGATGCCCAGCGGCGAACCGGCCCGGACGGCGAATCGGCCTTGGCCGCCGGCGGTTCCCCAGGATGGGCAACCGGGGTTGCCGCCGCCGCAAAGCGGGCCCATGACGGCACCGGCGCTGCGGTAACGCGGCGATGACGCGAAGGGGTCAGGTCCATGTTTTCGGACAAGGCTTTGCCTGAAAAACCGG
>CAYYBU010000065.1:0-9146 GCA_964469945.1 uncultured Planctomycetaceae bacterium | reverse complement strand
AATGGTGTGATCCAGGTCGACCTGGAACGTGCGCAAGTCGCGGTTGTTGATGCCCACCAACCGGGCGCCAAGGTCCAACACCCGCGGCAGACTGGCCGGCTCGTAGAACTCGACCAGCGGCGTCATGCCCAATTCGAGAATGGACTGATACAGTTCGCCGAGCAAGCCGCCGTCGAGGCATTCGGCGATCAGCAGCACGGCGTCGGCGCCCCAGACTCGCGCTTCCAGGATCTGGTACGGATCGAGGACGAAATCCTTGCGGAGCAGGGGCACGTCGACCGCCGCGCGGACTTGCCGCAAGCAGTCCAGAGAGCCCTGGAAATGCGGCCCCTCGGTGAGCACGCTGATGCAGGCAGCGCCGTGTTGGGCGTAAATCGTGGCGATTCCGGCGGGGTCGAAATCGGCACGAATGACGCCGCGCGAGGGACTGGCCTTCTTCACTTCGGCGATCAAGCGGATGGGGCCGGGCCCGGCCAGCGCGGCGAGAAAATCGCGCGGCGGTGACGCGGCGGCCAACTGCTGTCGCAACTGCTCTAGGGAAAGCCGCCCCTGGGCCGCCTCGATCTCCAGGCGCTTGCCGGCAACGATCTGGTCGAGAATCGTGTTCAATGTTTGAAGTGCCGCCGCCCAGTGAAAATCATGGCGAGTCCGTGGCGATTACAAGCGGCGATGCTCTGGTCGTCGTTGCGCGAGCCGCCCGGCTGAATGACGGCCACCACGCCGGCGGCCGCCGCCAGTTCGATGCAATCGGGGAAGGGGAAGAAGGCGTCGGAGGCCATGACCGAGCCGCCAGCCCGCTCGCCCGCCTTCTTGATGGCGATTTCCACCGAATCGACGCGGCTCATCTGTCCGGCGCCGGTGCCCAGGAGCATGCGCTGCTTGCCCAGCACGATGGCGTTGGACTTGACGTGCCGCACCAACGCCCAGGCGAAACGCAAGTCGGCCAGGTGCGCCGCGGCCGGCCGGGTCTCGGTCACCACGTGCCATTGGTCTTCGGTATCAGGCAACACGTCGGCCTCTTGCATGAGCATGCCGCCGCTCAGGGGGCGATAGGCCCACTGGGCCGGCGCGGGCTGCAAATCGCCCACCTTCAGCAGCCGCACGTTGGCCTTCCACTTCGGCCGCGTGGTGAGGATTTCCAAGGCTTCGGCGTCGAAATCAGGGGCCACGATGGCCTCGACGAACAGCCCCGGGGCGGCCAGCACCTCGGCCGTGGCCGCATCGACGCGGCCGTTCAGTCCCAACACGCCGCCAAACGCGCTCAACGGGTCTCCGGCCAGGGCTTGGCGGAGAGCCTCGGCCAGACTGTCGGCCAAGGCGGCGCCGCAGGGGTTATTGTGTTTGATCACCGCGGCCGCCGGGACGTCGAACTGCCGCACGATGCCGAGCGCGCTGTCCAGATCCAACAGATTATTGTAGGAAAGCTCCTTGCCGTGTACTTGCTGGGCCGCCACCACATTGGCTGCCGCGGCGCGAACGTCGCCGTAAAGGGCCGCCTGCTGATGAGGGTTTTCGCCGTAACGCAGCACCAGCTTGCGTTTCAGGCCCAGGTGCAGCGTGCCCGGGAAGGGCCCTTCGGCGGTGGCCCCGGCGAAGAAATCGGCGATGACGCGGTCATAGGCAGCCGTGTGCGCGAAGGCTTCGCCCGCCAGCTTGCGGCGCAGTTCCGGCGCGGTGCAACCCTGGGCCGTCACCTGGTCGAGAATGGCCGAATACTGCTGCGTGTCGGTGGCGATGGTGGTAAAGGCATGATTCTTGGCGGCCGCCCGCACCATGGTCGGCCCGCCGATGTCGATCTGCTCGATGGCCTCTTCCAGGGTCACGCCGGGACGGGCCACGGTGGCCTCGAACGGATACAGATTCACTACCACCAACTCGAAGGTAACGATGCCGTGCTCGGCCAGCGATTTGATGTCCTGGGGATGGTCGTGACGGCAGAGGATGCCGCCGTGGACCTTGGGATGGAGCGTCTTCAGGCGGCCGTCCATCATTTCGGGAAAGCCCGTATAGTCGGCAATGTCGCGGACGGCAATGCCTTCGCTTTCCAGGTGTTTGCGGGTGCCGCCGGTGCTATAGATCTCGACGCCGGCGGCAACCAGGCCGCGGGCGAAGCCGGCCAGACCGAGCTTGTCGCTGACGCTGATCAGAGCACGTTGAATGGGAGGTGATTGCATGGGAAACCGCCGTTTGGGGCCAGAAATCAGCAACTGCGGATCGGCCGAAAAACAACTTCCGCAGATCGTAGGTCAGGCCATGCCAGACACCCACGATCCGTCAGGCACAGCCTCACCTACTACGAAGTTGGGCCAACAGAGCCGTGATCCTACCCTTTTTGGACGAAAAGTCAACCGCCCGCACCACCGAGCAAGCCATTGCCAGCCGGGGCCTCAGCATCCTCCTTGGTTTTCTTTGCCCCTCCCTTGAGGGCTTTGGCCGCTTTCTCCTTCGCCGGCTTGGGCTTCGGGGTCGCCTTGGGTTTGGCCTTTGGTTTGGGTTTCTCCCCCTGATCTTCTTCGGCGGCGGGTTTCTTCGCGCCCAGCTTGGGCTTCTTCGGCTCTTCCTCCTTCGCCGGCTTGCGACTTTCGGCATAGGGAATCGGCTGGCTGAGCTCGATTTCATGCAGACACTGCACCAGGCCCGTGTCAGTGGCCAGGTAGATGCGATCGGTCTCGGTGTTAGCCAGCTTGACCGCCGACAACTCGGTGGGAAGGATGTCCAGACGCGCACCGCCCTTGGCATCGAGCACCTGAGTGCGTCCGCCACGATCGGCGCCGTAGACGCGATGTTTGCTGGCGGCGAGGAAACGCACGATCTCGGGGGCCCACCAGCACTGTTTGCCGCTCTTGGCGTCAATGCAGAACATGCCGCCCAGTTGAGTGGGCACATAGACGCGATTGTCCACCACGGCGGGCGATTCCAGCACGGGCTCGCCGGTGGGGAATTTCCACAACAATTCGCCGCTCTTTTCCAACATCGCGTAGACGTAACCATCGCGCGAGGCGGCATAGACTACCCCCTGATCGCCCCGAACTTTCGGGTCCGGCGGCAGATAAGCGACCCGGGCAGCAATGGCGGCGTCGGCCTTCAGTTCGTACTTGACGATCAGTGCGCTGGGGTCGCGGCGGTCGATGCGCGCGAGGCTGAGAAAGCCGCGGTCCGTCGGCCACACGACGAATTCTTCCTCCCGGTTCTGCGTGAGAACCATGGGTTGTGACACCGGCCGGCCGGCCGACTTGCAGGCCAAGGGAGGAATGTATTCCTGCCGCAGTCGCAGGTTGTCGCGGCGGTCTTGTTCGGCGGCCGCTTTCTCCTCCGGGGTCATGTCCTTCTTGATCTTGCCCAACTCTTTTTCCGGATCGGTCAGCGGTTCCATGCGGTACGCCATGACGGTTCCGATCGCCATGGGGACATAGGCGAATTTTGCGCTCAGGGCGGGGCCGCCGGAAGGCCCGCTGTCGAGTTGCGTCTCGTAGAGCAAGTCACCGTTGTAGCGGTTGCAAACGTACAGCCGCGAGCCATTGACCGTGGCCACGAAATCATCGTTGGCGCAGGGGGTCATGCTGGGATGCTCGGGCCGGCCCACGATCCTAGACCAGAGCTGATGGCCCGTTTCGGCGTCGATGGCGGAGAGGGTCGCCCGATCGGTCTGCAGATAGAGCGTGCCATCGTGGAGGACCATGTCGACGACGCGGCCGCGGCCGTGGTCGATTTGCAACTGTGTGAGCCAAGGCCGGGTCAGCCCGTGCCGCTCGGCCAGCGGTTCGGAAATGATGGCATCGGCGCCGGAAGCCCACAAGCGGCTCCCCGGGACAAGCACGGCGGCCACGGTCAGAAGCAGAGCAAAAGATCGCATGGGAATATTCCCCCCTCGACTTGCGGCAATGGGGGCGCGGACGTACCGCGCCAGACTATTCCATGATAATCGACCCGGCGACAATTCGCCAACGGTGGCCATGGGGGAGACTTTCAGCAAGAACGACGTGCCCGGAGCAGACATCCTCATTCTATATTTCTTTTCCGCTACGGATCAACAGGCAAGTTGCAAAGCGGAGCGCAACTTGTTACTGTTATTAAAGATCAGCGTAGCGGGAGGCAGTATAAGCAACGCGCGTGGTGATGAAACCTTGTCCCCTCCGGAAAGACGGCCTGTGGAGCGTATGGATTTGGGCAGCGAGGCCCGCAAAACCGCCCAAGAGATTCTCGGCTACCTGAACTTTTCGTCGGGTGCGGCCGATCCGCGGTTTTTTGCCAATATCAATCATTTGTTCGCCCTAGTGGAACGGGCGGCCGACAGCCAGGCAGCCGGTCAGCCGGCTTGGCTGGCACTGGGCAGTGCCCTGCGCAGCGCCCTGGCGGAACTGCACGGCCATTCCGATGCCTTTCGGCAAGTCGATCAGGCCGAGGCCGTTTTGACCCTGGTCTTCGACCACCTGCTGCCGGCGTATCGCCAATACCATCGCGACCTGCTCTTCCATCAGACCGACGAGGGCTTGTTTCAGCCTTTCTTCATCGCCCGCGGCTGCGAGGTCGTATTGCGGCAGGGCGGCCCCTGGGAACAGGTCGAGCGCATCGTGGCCGACGCCATCGGCCAGTTGAACGACTACCTGGGACATCGCCCGGTGGCCGTGTTGCGCACACAGCAGAAGATCCAGCCTTACGTCCACGAGTGGGTCTGCCCGATCCCGCTGTACCTGCGTGGAGCGGGCGTTGCCGCGGGCCGCTACCACGACTTGATCGAGCGCGCCCTGGCGATCCTGGCCAGCACCGATCCGATGCTGTTGCTGGAGGCCATGTTCGATCCCGCGCTGCTGGACGAAGTGGCCGTCGATCCGCGGGCCTACGACTTCGACCACCCGGTCAACAAGCGTCCCAACTACCTTTTCGGGCAATGGGACCTGGGCAAGTTGGACAATTCAGGCCGCTGCCGCCGTTATGTCTTGCAGCAGATTTCCTTGGACGCCATGTTGGAACGGATCGCCGAGCGCGGCAAGCTGCCCTACGAGGAAATTCTGTACGAGGAAGCCGCCGTGCTGGCGGGAACCATGTTGATGGGCTCGGGCGTGAGCGGCAACCGGCCCGAAGCCCACGATTCCAGCGTCACGCTGGCCACGCTGGTGCAGCAGATCGCCGGCTATCGCGATGCCTTCTACGAGAAGTTGTTGTCGCAGCTTAGCGGCCCCCATGCCGAGCGATTGCAGGACGAGGCCTTGGTGCTGCGGCAGCCGTTGGGGGGCGCGCGGCAGCACTTCAATCAGCATCTGGCCAAGCGCCGCGCCGAGCAATTGCAGTACGTGAATCTGGCGCAGCTTTTCGCGCGGATGGGTTACACCGAAGCGGCCGTGCGGCAGGCGCGCATGGTGCCGGTGGCCTCGGCGCGGATGAAGTGCGACATCTACTGTCGCCTCACCACGGCCCAATTGCACATCGACGGGGGCCAATTGGCCGCCGCGGCCGCCCTGCTGGAAGAGGTCGAAGATCTGCTGCACCGCGCCATCGAGTGCGGGGCAGTGGTGGATCCCTGGAACATGCTCGGTTTCGGCGGCCAATACAGCCTCTTTCCCGCCCCGGAAAATAGCGTTCACGATTATCGCATCGACGAGTTGATCGAACTGGTGGGGGAGATTTTCGCCGTCTACGTGCAACTCCAGCAGGAAGCGGCCGCCAGCGGAAATACCGCCCTGCAAGAGACCGCCTCGCAGCGGTTGGACACATTGGCAACCTGGTGGGACAAGTTCGCCAGCACGGAAGTCGGTTCGCTCGAAGGGATTTCCGGGCGCGAGACACGCGAGTCGGCCGACCACGTGGCCGCCGCCCTGCAAGCCTGGCACAAGGCCGGCACGGCGGCCGGCGACCTGGCCTTCTGGCGCGAACACGCCGAGCAGTTCCGCTCGCCGAAGGCCTATGCCCTCGTGGTCGACGCCCTCTTGGAGCAGCGCGATCCGGTGGCCGCCATGGCGCTGTTGGTGCAGTGGCTCAGCCAGGCGGAAGAGATCCCGCTGGTCGAGGAAACCTATTCCTTCCACGACCTGACCTTGGACTGGATGGGCGAGTTGTGGAGCAACGCGGCCCCCGCCGCCCCGCAGGGTGCTACAGCCCCGCAGGATGCTACAGCCCCGCCGGCCGGCCCGTCGCAGGCCGCCGCGCCAGACCGCTGGGAACTGACGCGCAAGTTTCTCGACTACCTGGAGGCCAACGCCGAGGAGTATTGGCAGGTGCCGCAGTTCGAGTTGGCCGCGTCGCCGGGGGAGGAGGGTAACCAGGAGGATCCGGAGGAACTCTCCGACGAGGCCGATAGTCTCTTCAGTGCAGCCTACGAGGACATGAGCTATCGCGACAGCACCGACGATGGTTTCGAGGGCGAAATGCTCGAAGGCGGCCAGAACACCAGCGACTTCGAACTCGTTCTGGAAGCGGAGCGAATTTTCGCCCGGCTGACATTTCTGAGCACGTTGGCGCAATTGTGGAAGATGGCGGCCGTGGCCTCCGCCGCCACGGCCGCCGGCGGCGCCGACCGCGATCAGGTGTTGGCCGGCTGGCTCAAACAGGCCTCGGCCAATCGCAAGCGGCTGGTCGAGTTGCTGGCGTCCGCCCATCGCTACCGCATTCTGCCGCCGCGGGGTACGCAGGAATCGCTGGTCGAATACGACCGCCGCCGTGGCATCAAGGAGATGCTCGTCGAGCAGATCATCACCACCACGGTGGAAACGGTCGACGCCGGCCGCCTGTTGCGCGTGGTGATGACGCAACCGCCGCCCGCGGAACTGGAAGCCTGGGAGCGGCCCATCGAAGAGGTGCTGCGCTCGCTGCTGCACGGCGACGTGGCGGCGGTCCGCAAGAACTGGCACGGACTGGTCGACACGCTGTCGCAGCAGTCGTTGTTGTACGTGGCCCTGGCCCGCGGGGGTAATCCGCTGCGGATCGTGGCCTCGCGCGGCCTGCAAGGCATGTTGCGCCGCCTGCTGGGCTACTTGCCGCGGCAGGGGCTGTTGCGGGAAACGGCCCAACTGATCGAGACCATCCAGGAGATGGAGTTGAGCCATCCGGTCGGCCCCGGCGCCATCACGGAATTCGACCAGATGTTCAAGATCGGCTGCAAGGCCATCGTCCGCTGCCTGGTGATGTCGTCACAACACTGGAACGTGCCGCGCGGCACGGCCGCCTCGGGACGCCGCGACGCCGAATTGATCAGTTACCTGGAGCAAACCACCGAGGCCCTGCTCCGTTCCTGGTTGGTCCACAGCCGCGGCGTGCGGCTTTCGGTGTTGGAAACCATCAATGACAAAGAACAGTGGCGGGCGCTGAAACAGTTCGTCGAGCGTTACGGCCACGATTTGTTCACGCAACGCTTCATGAACCTGGGGAACGTCCGCGCCATCCTCCACCAGGGCGTCGACGCCTACCTGCAATCCGTGCTCGAAGAGCCCGACGCCGAGGAACATTTCCGCCTGCTCACGGAGTTGGACGGCCCGTTGCCGCGCGAGGATGCCGTCCACTGGCTGACGGTAATCCTGGAAGCGGTGGTGGAGAACTACGCCGAATACGTCGATTACAACAGCACGACCACCCAGTCCGACCGCGGCGAGATGCTTTACACGCTCTTGGACTACCTGCGGCTGCGGGCCAGCTACGACCGCGTGGCTTGGACCTTGCAGCCGGTGGTGCTGGCCCACGAGGTATTGGTGCGTGCCGGTCGCGACGTGGCGGCCGAGATCTGGCGCAGCGCCGTGGCCGAGCGGACCGCCGGCGTCGCCAGCGAACATCTGAAGCGCTTCACGCGGCTGAACCGCAAATACGGCATGCGGCTGCCGAGCATCGCCGAGCGGTTGGGGGAGCGGTTCATCCGGCCGTTGCAGGTCGATCAGTTGCGGGCCTTGGTGCAGCCGGCCATGGAGGAACTGCGTGGTTCCGCCCCCCTGCCTGCCGACGCGGCCGCGACGGCCGCGATGGCCGAGGCACCCCCCGGACGGCTGGTGGCATTCCGGCGTTTGGAAGAGGGCATCGCGCAATTCACGCAGGACATCGCCGGCGCCGGTTTCGATCTGCCGGCCTGGCTGGAAGCCCTGCAGCAGGAGGTCGATCGGGTCGAGTCGCAGGCGGCCGACGACGACGAATTGCCCGGTCCGGAGTTGCCGCTGGCGCAGATCTATCTTTCCCGGGAAGAGGTGCGGCGGCAGGTCAAGGCCATGGTCAACGGCTGAGGCTTGCGTCCAGCCACCGCGGGCCGGAGAGACGCCGTTGTGCGTCGGAGGAATCTTCGCGCAATGCGGAAGGCAACCACAACTGCGGAAAACACACCGACGTCAACGGCAAACTGCGAAAGTTCAAAGTCGCGGCCCCACGCGCGAACGTGGAAGGACAACGTTGCGGCGACCGATGTCGTCACCGTGAACATGTCCGCCAAGGTGAACCAAAGCCGAAACTTGCCGATCAAGCACCATGCTGCGGCGACGACAAGAGCCACCACGAAAACGTCGAATAGCATGGGGCCTAGTTGGATTCCTTCCCCTTTCACCAAAGGCGACGTCTTCGGCAACGTGGTCTCAAAGCAAAATCTAACCGGCCATCCTCGCGTCGTGGTTCTCACGGTTGCGGAGGTGTAGCTGCTCGCTTTCCCCGGCCAGTAAACGGCTACGGGAACAGTAAGCGGCCAGACCAGTTCGCGCGTCATTTCGACGGTCGAGCCCCAAGCTACGAAGAGGGCAAGGATCGCCCGTGCAGTCAGCACTCCACCCCGTTCATTGGTTTGCCGCGTCCCACTGCTGCCCATAGTTCTCCTTATGGCTCGGCGCAAGCTTCTTGAAATGATCGTTGAAGTCCATTTTCAGGATCCCATTCGCGTCGCCGTACGTCGGCATCCTCGCTGGGCTCTCCCCAAAACCTTGCGCAACGGCTTTCCAGACGTTCGCTGCGTCTTGGATGCTCTTGAACTCAATCTTCTCGGCAGCCTTGATGTATTCGTCCCGTCTCATCTTGGTTACGTCATTCTTCTGCAAGTCGGCTAACGCCTTCGCCTGGGCCATGTTCTGAAGCTCTACGATGACGGTCTCTAGTGCCTTGGCATCATCCAGGTCGTTCCTAATGCCGATGCCACCCTGGGTCGGGCTCATCGCGCCCTCGGCGCCACCGGGAAGGTTGTCAGGCGGCTC
>CAYYBU010000064.1:0-9240 GCA_964469945.1 uncultured Planctomycetaceae bacterium | reverse complement strand
AAGTTCGCGGTGCAGAAGCTGGGCATCCCCTGCAAACAACTGCACAGCTACGACTACGGCGGGCCGTATGCCGGCTTCCTCGGCGCCATCAACTTCTACAAGGAAATCGACCGCATGGTCAACACGCAGATCTGGTCGTTCCTGGAGCCGCCCTGGCAGAAGCACGCGCGGCCGACGCTGGACGCAACCTATGTGAAAAACGGCTGAGACCCGCGTAGGTCAGGCTGTGCCTGACGCGCCGATCAAATAGAGTCACGTGCTTCCAGGAGGTTCAAAAGCGAAGCCTGTAGGGAACGCTCTCCGTGGCGTTCCGCGCGTTACCGGTAAGACGGAACGCCACGGAGGGCGTTCCCTACAGCGATTCCTCCGGGGATCGTGCAACTTGATTTAGAGATTTGTTGGGTGGGACAAGTCAGGCACAGCCTGACCTACAAGACGAGATAGAGAGGAACCACGCAGATGCTGTTACGCCATACCACCGCTGAAGTCGCCGAGCGCGAGGCCCTGACCGTCAATCCGGCCAAGACCTGTCAGCCGATCGGCGCCATGATCGCGGCCCTGGGCATCCATCGCTGCCTGCCCCACAGCCACGGCTCGCAAGGCTGCTGCTCCTATCACCGCAGTACGTTGACGCGGCACTACAAGGAGCCCATCATGGCCGCCACCAGCTCGTTTACCGAAGGCTCCTCGGTGTTCGGCGGGCAGGCCAATCTGCTGCAGGCCATCACCAACATCTTTAGCGTCTACGATCCGGACATCATCGCCGTCCACACCACCTGCCTGTCGGAGACCATCGGCGACGACGTGCCGCAGATCATCGCCAAGGCGCGGGATGAGGGGAAAATCCCCGCCGGCAAGTGGGTCATCCACGCCAACACGCCAAGCTACGTCGGCTCGCACGTGACCGGCTTCGGCAACATGGTTCGCAACTTGGTGGACTACTTCGCCGACCCGGCCGCGGAAAAGCACCGCGCCGTCAACCTCATTCCCGGTTGGGTCGAGCCCAGCGACATGCGCGAGATCAAGCGCTTGGCCGGCATGTTGGGCGTGGAAACCATCATGTTCCCCGACACGTCCGACGTGTTGGACGCCCCGCAGACCGGCAAGCACCAGTTTTATCCCAAGGGCGGCACGACCATCGAACAACTCCGCCGCGTTTCCGGCAGCCAGGCCAGCATCAGTCTCGGGCCGACCGCTTCCGAGCCGGCCGCCCGGCAACTCGAAGTGAAGCACAAGGTCCCCTTCGCCTCGCTGGAACTGCCCATCGGCCTGCGGGCGACCGACCGCTTCATCAACACGCTGCGCAAACAGACCCGCACCACCGTGCCGGCCGCCATCAACGACGAGCGCGGCCGCCTGGTGGATATGATTACCGACATGCACCAATATTTCTACGGTATGCGGGTGGCGCTGTGGGGCGACCCCGACCAACTGGTCTCGCTGACCGAGTTCCTCACCGACCTGGACATGCGGCCCGTCTACATCGTCACCGGCACGCCGGGCAAGCAGTTCGATCGACGCATCGAGGTGGCCCTGGCCGGTCGCATCCCCGAGGTCAAGTATCGCCAGGGGGCGGGGGCCGACATGTTCCTCATGCACCAGTGGATCAAGAACGAGCCGGTCGATCTGCTCATCGGCAACACCTATGGCAAGTACATCGCCCGCGACGAGAATATTCCCCTGGTACGGCACGGTTTTCCGATCATGGATCGCGTCGGCCACTCGTATTTCCCCACCGCCGGCTACCGCGGCGGCATGCGCTTATTGGAAATGATGCTCTCGGCGCTGATGGACCGCAAGGACCGCGAGTCGCCCGAAGAAAGTTTCGAGTTGGTGATGTAACATGTTTGAAATCCTTGAAGCACGACGCGATCAGGTGGAACGCACGGGCGCGGGCCCCGCCTTGATGGGCTGCGAAAAGCCCAGCGTGGCGGGCTCGGTGAGCCAGCGGGCCTGCGTCTTCTGCGGCTCGCGCGTGGTGCTGTATCCGATCGCCGACGCCCTGCACGTGGTCCATGGACCGATCGGCTGCGCCGCCTACACCTGGGACATCCGCGGCTCGCTCTCCTCGGGCCCCGAGTTGCATCGTATGAGCTTCTCCACCGACTTGGGCGAGAAGGACGTCATCTTCGGCGGCGAGAAGAAACTCTATCGGGCCTTGCTGGAACTGATCGACCGCTACCAGCCCAAGGCCGCCTTCATCTACGCGACCTGCATCGTCGGCCTGATCGGCGACGACATGGAGGCCGTTTGCCGCCGCGTCGAGGCCGAGCGCGGCATCCCCGTGATGGCGATTCAGTCGGAAGGTTTTCGCGGCACCAAGAAGGACGGCTACCGCGCCGCCTGCGAAGGGCTGGCCCGCCTGGTCGGCACCGGCGCCACGGCCGGCATCGGCAAGACCAGCATCAACATCCTGGGCGATTTCAACCTGGCCGGCGAGACCTGGATGATCCGCGATTACTACCAACGGATCGGCGTCGAAGTGGTCGCCACCATCACCGGCGACGGCCGCGTGGACGACATCCGCCGCGCCCACGGCGCGGCGCTGAACGTCGTGCAATGTTCGGGCTCGATGATCTACCTGGCCGAGATCATGAAAGAGAAATACGGCATCCCGTTCCTGCGCGTCTCCTACTTCGGCCTGGAAGACATGGCCAAATCGCTCTACGACGTGGCCGACGCCTTCCACGACGCGGAAATCCTCCGCCGCGCCAGGGAACTGGTCCGCCAGGAGAGCGAAGCCATCCTGCCCGAGTTGCGCCGCTATCGACAAGCCCTGGAAGGCCGCCGGGCCGCCGTCTATACGGGCGGGGCCTTCAAGGCATTCTCGCTGGTCCGCTCGCTCCGCACCCTGGGCATGAAAACCGTCCTGGTGGGCTCGCAGACCGGTAACCGCGACGATTACCGCCTGCTCCGCGAGCTCTGCGACGAGGGGACCATCCTGGTCGACGACACCAATCCCATCGAGCTTTCCCGCTTCGTACAGGAAATGGACGTGGACCTGTTCATCGGCGGCGTCAAGGAACGGCCCATCGCCTACAAGCTGGGGATCGGCTTCTGCGACCACAACCACGAGCGCAAGGAGGCCCTGGCCGGTTTCCAGGGAATGCTCAATTTCGCCCGCGAGGTCCATCGTTCCGTGATGTCGCCGGTGTGGAAGCTGGTGCCCAGAAGAAGGAATTCCGCTGCAAGGAGAGTCCCGTGATCGCCCCCGTCAAGCCCGCATCCAAGCCCGAGCACGAATCGTTCACCGCCACGCGCAACGCCTGCAAGCTCTGCGCGCCGCTGGGCGCCTGCCTGGCCTTCCGCGGCGTGGAAGGGGCCATTCCCTTCCTGCACGGCTCGCAGGGTTGCGCCACCTATATCCGCCGCTACATGATTAGCCATTTCAAGGAACCGCTGGACATCGCCTCCTCGAATTTCAGCGAGACGACGGCCATTTTCGGCGGCCTGGAAAACCTGCGGATCGGGCTGGCCAACGTGGTGCGGCAGTATCGGCCCGGGCTCATCGGCCTGGCCACCACCTGCCTGGCCGAAACGATCGGCGACGACGTGAAGTCCTATCTGCGGCAGATTCGCGGCGAGACGCCCGACATGCCCCCGGTGGTTCACGTCTCCACGCCCAGCTACCGCGGCACGCACGCCGAGGGCTTTCACGCCGCCATCCGCGCGCTGGTCGATGCCCTCAGCGAGGGCGGCCCGCGGCAGGAGACGGTCAATCTGCTCCCCGGTATCGTGTCGCCCGCCGACCTGCGCTACTTGAAGGCCATCCTGCGCGATTTCGGCCTCGATCCCATCATGCTCGCCGACTACTCCGACACGCTCGACGGCCCGGTGTGGACCGATTATCAACAGATCCCCGCCGGCGGCACGCCCATCGACGCGATCCGCGCCATGGGCCGCTCGCGGGCGACCCTCGAGTTGGGCCTCGGCGAGAATTGCGGCGCGACCGCGGGGATGCTGCTGGAAGAGCGTTTCGGCGTCGCCCGGCACCTGTTGCCCTTGCCCATGGGAGTGATCCAAACCGATCGCCTCTTCGAGATGCTGGAAACACTCAGCGGCCGCCCCACGCCGCCGCAGCACGCCGACGAGCGCGGCCGGCTGGTCGACAGCTACGTCGACGCCCACAAGTACATCTTCGGCAAGCGGGCCGTCGTCTATGGCGAAAGCGACCTGGTCGTGGGTTTGGCCTCGCTGTTGGCCGAGATCGGCATCACCCCCGTGCTGTGCGCCACCGGCGAGACGGGCGGCCACTTGCACGATCGCATCGCGGCGCTCGAGCCCGAGCTGGTACGCGACGTGACCGTTTGCGAAGGGATCGATTTCGCCGAGATCGAGACGCAAGTGACGGACCTGAAACCCGACCTGGTGGTCGGCAGCAGCAAGGGATACCGCATGGCGCGCAAGGCCCAGGTGCCGCTGGTGCGCGTGGGCTTTCCGATCCACGACCGCATCGACGGGCCGCGGTTGTTGCACGTCGGCTACCGCGGCGCGCAGCAATTGTTCGACCGCATCGTCAATGCGGTCATGGAAGCGGCCCAAGATGAATCGCCCGTTGCTTACTCGTACATGTAGGTCGCACTCATGGCGTTGGACACCACTCGACATCCCTGTTTCAACAATGCGTCGCGGCACAGCTACGCGCGCATCCACTTGCCGGTGGCCCCCGATTGCAACGTGCAGTGCAACTTCTGCAAGCGGCGCTACGATTGCGCCAACGAGAGCCGCCCCGGCGTCACCAGCGCGGTCCTCTCGCCGCCGCAGGCGCTGCACTACCTGGAGAAGATGCTGGCCAAGGACCCGCGCATTGCCGTGGTGGGCATCGCCGGGCCGGGCGATCCGTTCGCCGCGCCCGAGCGGACGCTGGAGACCCTCCGCCTGGTCCGCGACCGTTACCCCGACATGTTACTCTGCGTGGCCTCCAACGGCCTCTGCGTGGCCCCTTATGCCAAGGAACTGGACGCCCTGGGGGTGAGCGACGTCACGCTGACGGTCAATGCGGTCGATCCGAGCGTCGCCGCCAACGTCTATGCGTGGGTCCGCTACGGCAAGCGCGTCTATCGCGGCCTGGCCGCCGGACAGTTGATGTGGGACAACCAGGCGCAAGCGATCCGCGCCCTGAAGGAGCATGGCGTTACGGTCAAGATCAACACCATCATAATCCCCGGGGTGAACGACGACCACGTCGTCCGCGTCGCCGAGCACGTAGCCGCGCTGGGCGCCGACATTGCCAATTGCGTGCCGATCTATCCGGTGGTGGGCACGCCGCTGGCCGCGGTCGAGCCGCCCACGGGCGCGACGGTCGCCGCCCTGCGCGCCGAGGTGGCCCAACATCTGCCCATCATGGAACACTGCACGCGCTGCCGCGCCGATGCCGCCGGCCTGTTGGGCGAGGCGCCGCGGCCGGAAGTGGAGCTTTACCTGATCGAAGCGGCCTCGCTGCCCTTGGATGCGAGCCACGAGCGGCCCTATGTGGCCGCCGCCACGCAGGAGGGCGTGCTGGTGAACCAGCACTTGGGCGAGGCGGAGCGGTTTTCCGTCTTCCGCTGCGTCGCGCAGGGATTCGAGTTGGTCGAAGTGCGGCCGGCGCCGCCACCCGGCGGGGGCGAGCAGCGCTGGCTCGACATGGCCGAAACGCTGAAAGACTGCCGGGCGTTGCTGGTTTCCAGCGCCGGCCAGACGCCGCGCGCGGTGCTGGCCGCCCAGGGCGTCAAGGTCGTGATGATGGAAGGGCTGATCGAGGAAGGGCTCGACGCCGCCTTTCGCGGCCGGGAGCTGCGCGCTCCTTTGCGAACACAGCACCGTTGCGGCAGCGGTTGCGCCGGCGACGGTTTGGGCTGCATGTAACGGGCTCCCCTCTCCCTCCTGTCGCTCGCGACAGGCAGGAGAGGGGCCGGGGGGTGAGGGCGGCCGGCGATGGTTTCGGCTGCATGGAAAGAGAGATCAATTGTAGGGTGGGACGAGCGCAACGAAGGCCCACCATCTTTGTCGATCCATTGGTGGGCCTTCGCTGCGCTCGTCCCACCCTACGATACCGCCATTTTGAAAGGATCCTAGCCAGTGCAAAAACCCGCGTACCATTTCTTCCTCTGCAACAGCTTCCGCGTCCAGGGCGACCCGCAAGGCGCGTGCAACCGCAAAGGCTCGGCCGAATTGCTCCAATACTTGCAAACCGAAATCGGCGACCGCGGCCTCGACGCCATGGTCTCGACCACCAGTTGCATGAACGTCTGCGAAAAGGGGCCCGTGCTGGTCGTCTATCCCATGGCCTGGTGGTACCACGGCGTGACCGAGGAGAAAGTGGATGAAATCCTCGATGCCCTCGAGGAAGGACAACCGGTCGAAACCCTGCTGATCCCGGGAACCGCATGAACGGCCATTTGCAATCCGCCGAAGACGACCTGGGGACTGTCCCAGTTTTCGCCCCTCGTCTCGGAACGAGACGCCGAAAACGGGACTGTCCCCTTCCCGAAGGCCAAAGCGGCCCCGTGTGGCTGGTCGACAGCACGTTGCGCGACGGTGAACAGGCGCCGGGAGTGGTGTTTTCCCGGGCGGAGAAAATCGCCATCGCGCGCCGGCTGGCCGCCGCCGGCGTGGCCGAATTGGAAATCGGTACCCCGGCCATGGGCGCGGCAGAAATCTGCACGCTCCGCGTCCTGGCCGCCCTCGGGCTGCCGTGCCGCATGACGGTCTGGTGCCGGGCGACCGCCGCGGATCTCGATGGCGCGGCCGAGTGCGGGGTCGAGGCCGTCCACTTGTCGCTGCCCACCTCGGCACTGCATCTGAAGACGCTCCGCAAGAACGAGGCTTGGGTGCTGGAACAGATCGCCGCGCTGGTCGGCGATGCGCGGCGGCGGTTTCGCTTCGTGTCGATCGGCGCGCAGGACGCCTCGCGGGCCGACGTGAGCTTCCTGGCCGCCTGCGCACGGGCCGCGGCGGCGGCCGGCGCCGATCGCTTCCGCGTCGCCGATACCGTGGGCCTATGGAATCCCTTCCAGACCCGGGCGGTCCTGGAGGGGCTCCGCCATGCGGCGCCGGGCCTGACGCTCGGCTTCCACGGCCACAACGACCTGGGCATGGCGACCGCCAACTCGCTGGCGGCCGTGATGGCCGGCGCCGCCAGCATCGACGTGACCGTCAACGGCCTGGGCGAACGCGCCGGCAATGCTCCCTTGGAAGAGGTCGTCATGGCGCTGCG
This sequence comes from uncultured Planctomycetaceae bacterium, assembly GCA_964469945.1. GTDB lineage: Bacteria > Planctomycetota > Planctomycetia > Pirellulales > Thermoguttaceae > CAYYBU01. The sequence continues at coordinate 2,042 of CAYYBU010000064.1, read as the reverse complement.
GCTCTCGCTGGGGCGGCCCTGCGGCGTCGACGCGCGGCGCCTCCAGGCCCTCTCCGCGCTGGTCGCCCGGGCGTCGCGCCGGGCCCTGCCCGCCGGCAAGCCGGTCACCGGCCGCAACGTCTTTCGTCACGAGTCGGGCATTCACGTGCAGGGATTGTTGCAAGACCGCCGCACGTATGAGCCCTTTTCCGCCGCCGAGGTGGGCAGCCGCCCGAGCCAGTTCATCCTCGGCAAGCACAGCGGCGCGGCGGCCATTCAGCACGTGTTGGCCGCGCAGGGAATCGAGGTGGCAGCCGCCGAGGCGGCCGAGTTGCTCGTCCGCGTGCGGCAGTTGGCGGCGCGGAAAAAAGGCCCCATCTCGCCGGCCACGCTATTGCGCTTGCGGGCGGCACGTTAGCCGTGGCCGGGAGCGAAGCTCACTGCACCCGGCAACTCGACAGGCCGCGTTTTTCCAGGTACTGCTGGTGGTAGTCTTCGGCCCGGTAGAACGGCCCGGCGGGCAGAATCTTGGTCACCAGCGGTCGCGCGTGCCGGCCGCTGGCCTGCTCCTTCTTCTTGGCCGCCACGGCCGCCGCCCGCTGCTCGGGCGTGTGATAGAAAATTACCGAGCGATACTGCGTGCCCACGTCCGGGCCCTGCCGGTTCAAGGTGGTGGGATCGTGGACACTCCAAAAAACATCGAGCAATTTCTCATAGGAAACCTGCGCCGGGTCGTACTCGACCTCGACCACTTCGGCATGGCCGGTGCGATTGGTGCAGACGTCCTTGTAGGTCGGGTTCTGCAGCGTGCCGCCGGAATAGCCGACCGTGGTGGCCACCACGCCCTTGACCTGGCGGAAAGCCGCCTCTACCCCCCAGAAACAGCCACCGCCAAACGTGGCCTTCTCCGTGGTCGCCGGCTTGGACGGGCTCGCCGCGTTTGCCATATTTACCATGCTTCCTGATCCTCCACGCGGTGCGGGCAATGTGGCCGCCTCGGGCGTCCGGGCACAGGACATCGGGCCCAGAACGACAGTTGCTTGCACGAGTGCCCAAAGAAATGTTTTCATCGCCATAATGATCCAATCCGGCGGCCGGGACGTTACCGGGGTAATTGTACGGCGGCGCGACCGCGGCGGCCCCCCACCAGCGGATGGCAAGCTTCCGTGACGCCAGCCTGCATGCCTAATAAAACGTCGTTTTCGCTCTGCTTTCCGTAGAAGACCCGTTGCACGGAACCGTTTAACTGGTATTATCTAGTTATGGCTAGAGGTGGCTATTGGGGCCACCCTTCGGGGAGCGAGGACGACAAACCCACGGGACCCGGTGTGAAGACGAGAGTGTGCTGCCATCGAGCAGCACCACAGAAGGAGTGAGCAGTAGCGATGAAGAAATTGTTTGTGGGCGGTTTGAGTTGGGGCACGACGGACGAGGGGCTGCACGGCGCCTTCTCGCGTTTCGGCGAAATCGTCGAGGCCAAGGTGATTACGGACCGTGAAACAGGCCGATCCCGCGGCTTCGGGTTTGTGACCTTCGCCAATGACGAAGGGGCAACCAGCGCGATCAGCGAGATGGACGGCACCGAACTGGATGGCCGCACCATCAAGGTGAACGAGGCCGAGGACAAGGGTCCCCGCAGCGGCGGTGGCGGCGGCGGCGGTGGTGGTGGTGGTGGATACGGCGGCGGCGGTGGCGGACGTGGCGGACGCGGCGGCTCCAAGGGCGGCGGCGGACGTGGCGGACCGCGCGGCGGCAGTGGTGGTGGCGGTGGTGGCGGTCACGACCGCTGGTAACCCCCCTCTGCTTCTGCGATCTTCAATGCAACCATGACGCCTGCGGCGCGCTGCGCCGCAGGCGATTGTTTGCTTTCTTGGCCTATCTTCCGGGGGGTATTCGGTTATTTTGGGCTATGTCGCCATCCTCCTCTTGTCGGCGGCAAGCCGTCATGCTAGGATGTGGGCCATAGTGGTGAGAAGCGATGTGAGCCCCGACTCTTTCGAAGTGCTCTCGTTCTGGTCAACCTGCGATTCGGCGAACCCGAAAATCGGTTGACGTTCTCCCTC
>CAYYBU010000063.1:0-9293 GCA_964469945.1 uncultured Planctomycetaceae bacterium | reverse complement strand
GAGAAGATCAAGGCCTACGGATTGCAAGACCAGGGCCTCGATACGGTCGAGGCCAACCTGGCCTTGGGCCACCAGGTCGACAGCCGCGACTACGGCGTGGGCATTCAGATTCTCAAGGACCTCGGGCTCTCGAAGGTCCGCCTGCTGACGAACAATCCGAAGAAGACCGACGCCTTTATCTACGGCGGTTTCGATCTGGAAGTGGTCGATCAGGTGCCGATCATCGGACCGATTCAAGAGCACAACGCCCGCTACATCGCCACGAAACGCGACAAGATGGGCCACAAGCTGCCGTAGCGGCGCGGGCGGCTTTCAGGACGTAGGGTGGGACGAGCCGGAGCGAAGGCCCACCCGTTGCACCGGGTGCCACGGCGGGCTTGTCCCGCCGTGTTCATCAGACTGGCTCACTTCCTCGGCTTGATAACAGGCTTCCGGCCGTGTTAAGCTACCGGCCGCCGAAATCCCGGCATGGCCGTTGTTTGATATTTGCATCCTTCCTTTGTGTCTTTGTGGTTGATTCTTCCTTTGCGGAAGAACCGTACACCCGACCCGTCGCACAATCCACCCAGACGACGGAAACAGCAAGGGCCCCCGAAGTGGCCAAACTGGAATCTTGTTGACCAACATGGAAACGCCGCTACGGCCGTGTCCGCGGGGGATTCCACCAGATTGACGCGATTGCCGAGCCGCAGTACGATACATTTCCCCAAACCCCCAGGGTATCACCATGCCTTGCCCCTGTTGTCATCGCTCGATGTTGTTCGCCGCCCTAGTTGCCGCGCTGACGCTGCCCCGCGCCACGTTCGCAACCGAACCCACCGACGACGAATTGCTGGCGGGGGCCGATGCGCGAATCGAGCAATGCCGCAAGGCGGACGTGACGATCGCGGTGGTCGATGCGGCGGGCAAACCGGTCGCCGGGGCAAAAATCGACGTGCAACAAACACGTCATGCGTTTCTTTTCGGCGCCAACATCTTCTCCTGGGACGCGATTCCCGACGATACCCAGCAGCAGGCCTATCGACGACGTTTTGCGGAGCTGCTGAATTATGCCACGCTGCCGTTCTACTGGCCGATGTACGAACCCCAGCGCGGCAGCCCCCAGCACGCGCATGCAACGGAAGTTGCCCAGTGGTGCCGCGAGCACGACATCCTCGCCAAGGGGCATCCCTTGGCCTGGAACTTCGCCGATCCCTCCTGGATACCCGCCGCCCCCGAAGAAATCCATCGCCTGCAAATGGCCCGCATCGACGATTGCGTGTCGCGGTTCCGCGGGCTGATCGACCGCTGGGACGTGGGCAACGAGGTGACCGCTTACGATCGCGACGAGTTCGCCAAGCACACGGCCCCCAAGTACACGGCGATGTGGAAGCAGTACGGACAGATCGCCTTCACTCGCGAGTGCTTCCTCCATGCCCGACAGGCCAACCCGCGGGCCCTGCTGTTGGTTAACGACTATCGGACCGACCCGGCCTACGGGCAGGTGATCGAGCAACTGGTCGATGGGCAAGGCCGGCGGTTGTACGACATCATCGGCATCCAGAGCCACATGCACGGCGGCGTCTGGTCCAACGGGCAGATTTGGCAGGTGTGCCAGCAGTTCGCGCGGTTCGGTGTGCCGCTGCATTTCACCGAAACCACGATCCTCTCCGGCGAGCGGATTTGGGAGAAAACCGCCGGCAGCCCCTGGCCGTCCACGCCCGAGGGCGAAGCCTATCAGGCCCGCGAAATCGCCCGCTTCTACACCATGTTGTTTTCCCATCCTGCGGTGGCAGCCATCACCTGCTGGGATTTTTCCGACTTCCACGCCTGGAAAGGCGCCCCGGCCGGACTACTGCGGAAGGACATGACGCCCAAGCCGGCCTATGAGACGCTCCAGCGGCTGATCAAAGGGAAATGGTGGACGCATGCACAGATCCGCAGCGGCGCCGACGGGACGGTCGGGCTTCGTGGTTTTCTGGGCGATTACCGGCTCAGTGTCTGCGTGGGCGGCAAACCGGTCGTCGCAAAGGCGTTTAGCCTGGAGAAACAGAAGACCAATCGCTGGGTCGTGACGATCGAATAGACGGCCACCCCCTTCCGCGGGGGTAGTTTATGACAACGCGGCCCGCCAAAAATTGGCCTCCCCTCGACGACCCGGTTCGGCTATGATCCGTCCCGCGCCGGGATGATCCCCTGCCCCAAGCGCCGGCGGGCTACCCAACTATTGCGGAGGCAAAGCGGGTGGGCCGGCGGGAATGGGCATGCTCGGCCCGCCATTGTAGACAGGCGCGGGTGTCCCGACGCACGGCGCTCCCATCGGCGGCCCGGACACGACACCCGGGTTCCCACAATGTGGGCATGCCGGAGCGGGGTGCCACCAACAACAACCGCTCAGCGAAAGCGAACAAACCAGCAACGCGACGAAAGATCTCATCGTTTCGGCTCCTCCTCGGCGAAGGACCTGTTTCCTTCTACACTAGTCTACCACGTTCCATAAGCGACGCAGGAAAACCGCGCGAATCCACGGCGCGAGTCGCGATCCTTTTCGCAGCCCGATAAAGTTTGGCGTCTTTTCTGTTTACGGTTTTTAACGCGGATATTGCGCGACATGCCGCGCGATCGGCCACGCTATGCATAACCCTCCAGCAGTCCGTCGATCACATGTCGTTGGTGTCGTAGGACTTCTCATCTGCTTTTTCGGCGGGTGTAGTCAGCCTTGGGTGTTTTCGCAGGGGTCCCTGGTGGCGACCACGGGGTGGGAGAGTCAGCCCGGGGAGACTCGTCCCGGTATGATGCCCGTTCCCGGTTCGCCTGTAGGACCCTACTGTGCCGGGTCCCCGTCCGCGGCCAACGGCACGGCCGGTCCGACCGCGCCTGGCCCGGTACCGATGGTTCCCGGCGCGGCAGGAGCGGCGCCGCCGGGTGCAATAGCTGCTGGCCCGGTGCCGCCCGGTACCGTCGCCCTGGGTAGCCTGCCCCCCGACGCCAACTGGAACGGGCCGCCGGCCGCGGAGATGGTTCCACCGGATGGCGCTGGGGCGGGGCCTCTCTGGCAGCCCGCGGTCGGTTCGCCCCTGCAGCCGCAACCGCCAGCCTGCGCACAGGCGACCCAGCCGGCGCCTGATAGCCGCTCATTGCTGCAACGCATGTGGGACCGGGAGAGCAGTAGCGTCTGGAGCGATTACAAGAATTACTACAGTTGGTCCACGGCCGGCTACATGTTGGCGGGCTTCGGTGTCGGGGCGGTGGTGGCCAACACCGACTTGGACAGCAAATTCCAGTCCTGGTATCAGCAGCACGTGCGCAGCTCGGAAAGCGACAACATCGCCAATTTCGTGCGGCCGCTCGGCGAGGGGCAATATACCATTCCCGTGGTGGCCGTGTTGGCGTTGTTGAACGACACCGGCTGGCTCGACGGACAGCCGGTGTTGCAAGAAGTCGGCCAGTGGGGGGATCGCGTGACGCGGGCGTACCTCGTCGGGGCCGTGCCGATGTTGGCGATGCAGGAGTTGACCGGCGCCAACCGCCCCAGTTCTCCCGATCCGCACTCGAGCTGGAAGCCGTTTTCCGCCTCCAACGGCGTCAGCGGCGATGCCTTCATGAGCTCGTGCCTGTTCATCTCGGCCGCCGACATGACCGATCAACCGCTGGCGAAGGGCTTCTTCTACGCCTGCTCCTTCATGGTTCCCTGGGAACGCATCGACCTCAACCAGCACTTCCTCAGCGAGGCAGCCCTGGGTTGGTGGATGGGCTACCTGGCCTGCCGCGCTGTCAACCAGACGGAACTGATGACCGATCGCCGCGTCATCTTCATGCCGGTCATCAATGCCGACATGACCGGCGTGGGCATGACGATCAAGTGGTAACGCCGCGACGTTGCGGAAGATCTTCGAGGCGAACCACGATCCGGCCAGTTGGGGCGGCCTCTCGGCCACGCCCTGGTACTTGGCCACGTGCGTCGGCCGAGCGTGAACGCTCGATAGGCTCGTAGCGTCTTCATGGCCTTCCCTCTCCCGTTTACGGGCGAGGGAAGTTGCGGGCGATGCCGGGCAGCTTGGCGATTTGATACTCGCATGGTTCCAGCGGTTCGTCCTCGTGGTCGTCGCCCCACCATACGATGCTCGCCACGTCGCTCACCGCCTCGATCCAATCGCGACCAAGCTGCCCGCGGTGACGCCGCGGTACGACGACCACCAACCGCTTGGCTCCCAACAGACCGGTCGGGTGCAGGCTGTAGTACCAGTCCAGGTAGCTGCTGCTCGTGTGACACGCCTCCAGCAGCGTCTCCAGGACAGCGACATCCAGTCGCCGCGGATCGCCGCGCGGCTCCAGCACCACTTGCAGTGTCGTATGCGGATTGTCGGCCAAAAGGTCCTCGATCAGTTGCGCCGCCCGCCGCTGCCGCGCGGGGAAATCGGCCGAGCGCAGCCAGAGCGTGAAGGCCTGCGCCCGCTGGGCCGCTGGCGGCAAAAGAACATCGCCCGGCCGATCGAGATCGACCATGCAGCCGCCCCATTGAAGCCCGAAGCGCAAGCGAGGATCCCCGGGCGGCGTCCCTCGCTTGCGCTTCGGGCTTAAGTCCGCTGCGGCGAATCGGAAAGTTGTTTTTTCCCCGAGGGCCTCCAGTTGTGGCGGCGGCAGGGCATCGAATTCGATACCGAAGGCGTCTTCCGCCTCGGCCATCAGCAGCCGCATTTGTTCCACATCGAGCGTGGGTGTTCGCAGCACGTAGTAGGGTGGCCGCGGCTGAAACTCCAGCCCCAGCGCGGCCGCGTCCTGCCGGAACGACGTGCCCGGCAGGATGGACAGATTGAATACCTGCACGCGCGAAAACGGTCGCACGCGCACCAGGTAGTCCAGGCCGCGGCGGATCGAGTCGGCCGTATCGCCGGGCAAGCCCACGATCATGTCCAACTGAACGTCGATGCCCTCGTCCAACAGGGCTCGCACGCCCGCTTCCAGGGCCTTGAGGTTGGTCCGTCGGCCCATCAGCTCCTGGGCCCGCGGTTCGATGGACTGCAAGCCGATTTCCACTTCCTTGAAGTTGGCTTTCCGCAGCAGCCGGGCGGTGGCCGGGTCGATCCCCTCGCCGCGCAGTTCGCCGGAAAAGGCCAGTTGCCCGTCGGCGTTGGCCCTCACCAGGCCGTGCAGGAAGTCGTGGAAATCGGGCCGCTGGTTGAGCGTGGGGTCGAGGAAAAAGACCTCGGGGACCGCCCGCTGGATCGCGTACCGCAGATTGGCGTCGATCTGTGCCGCGGAGAGCATTCGCAGCGACTGGTGACTCTTGGGATAGTAACAGTAGCGGCACTTGAACAGGCAGCCGCGGACGGTTTCCAAAAGCATCGTCCGCTCGGCGGCCGCATCGAGAATACCTTCCACATACGGCGACGAGACCGCGTCGAGGCTTTCCATCGCGTCGCGGCGGGCAACCGCCGCCGTGCCGGGCGCGGTTCACAGCCCGGGGATCGCGGCCACCGGTCCCGCCGCTGGCGACCATGCCTGCAACAATTCCACGAACGTCTGCTCACCTTCGCCGAAGACGGCATAATCGACGCCGGGCCGCTCCAGCACCCAGCGGTTGTCGGGCGTGATCTCCGGGCCGCCGAGGAGGATTTTCAGTGCCGGCCGCCGCTGTTTCAATCGCTCGACGATCCACAGCGTGCGTTCGATGTTCCATAAGTAACAGGTGAAACCGACTAGCGCCGGTTGCCGACCCAGGATCGCTTCCACCAAGGCCTGATCGCCGAGCGTGTTGGCCAAGGCCGGCGGCAACAGCTCGATCTGAAACCGCCGGTCACATCCGTGGCGGCGGGCGAAGAGCTTCAAATAGGCCGCCGCCAAGGGCACGTTGCCGCCAATCGGCTGCGGCCCGGGGGGCGGAATCGGCAACTGGATCAACAGGACTAGCAACCCAACACCTTGGCGGTCACCAACCAGCGCAACTCGCCGCCGCCGGCCTGTGCGGCCTCCTCGAATCGCACCGCAGCCACTGTCCCTTTGCCGAAGCGCAGATCGCTGCCGCCGGGGCCCACCAGGGCCGCTGTCCATTGGCCCACGTGCGGTGCATGACCGACCCAGGCAATCCGCCCATGGTCCGCCGCCTGCGCGTTGGTCCATGCCAACAACGCCTCCAAGCTGCCGCCGGAGAGCAGTTCATCGCGGCTGACGACTTCCGGATGGCCCGGCATGTGTTCGGCCAGAGCCTCGGCCGTCTGCACACAACGGACCATTGGGCTGGTGGCGATCAGGTCCACCGCCAGGCCGCCATCGGCCAGTTTCTTCACCATGCGAACGAATCGCTTACGTCCTTCGTCGGTCAACGGTCGCTCGGCATCGTTAGGCCAGGCCGGATCACCGAAATGCCCCGCCCCCGCGTGCCGGATGATGAACAGATCCATATTTCACCTCATTCTCCACAGGACACGATCATCGATCCCCAAGTGGTTTTGCAACTCCGCGATCTGCGTCTTGAAACGCACGGCGTCTTGCGGATAACCGGCCGTGGGGGCCAGCCCCGCCAGCCGCCCGCACCAGAAACCGTTCCACGCCCGCATGGCCAATTCGCGGAGATATTTCGAGGCCATCGAGGCCAGCGCCGCCGGCAAATGCGTCTCGGCCTTCGCCTGGAAACGGAACTCCATCCGCCGCTCGTCCGGGCCAAACCGATAGACGCTCTGCTGCCGCCCTTCGCCGTGAATCTCGATCAGCAGATCGGGGAAGTATTCCATCAACAGCGGTAGGTAGTGGCTGCGGCCGCCATGCTTGTCGCACAGCACGGCGATCGGGGCGTCCGGCAGCGCGTCGATCAACGATGCCGCCAGTTCCAGGGTCGCCCGCGAGAGCACGGCGCCCTTGGAACCATATTGATCGACCAGGGCGTTGAACTGCTCGGGAAAGATCGCGCGGCTTCGCACTTGCAACAAACGGACTCCCGCCGCGGCCAGCGCCGCGCGCCACGCTGGCGCGCGCGATTCGAGATCGGCCGCATCGGCATCCAGGGGCACCGGCACGGCGTCCGGGCAATAACCCAGTTCGACGCGGCGATGGGTCACGGCTCCTGGGGCCAGCAGTTCCCAGACCTCGGTGCAGGTGCGCGGCCAGTGCCCCCAAAGGGCGAAGGCAGCCCACAGCCCGCGCTCCAGCAGACGCAGTCCTTTGCCCGCCTGGTAAAGCGTCTTCGAGTCGGCCATGACGACGCGGGCCGCCCCATCCTCGCGCGAGCGCACCGGCACGATCGCGGCCGCCAGTCGCCCGTAAAGGTCGTCGCTACGCACGCCGTCGGGAACTTCCCAGAGCGTAGCCGAGATCACCAGCGGCCCCAGGTTGGGTCCATAACCGGCTTCGTCGGTGCCAATCAGATAGGTCATGGCCGTCTTTCGATGGTCGCTATTTCCTCGGCGGTGAGGCCGTACAGGTCGTACACCAGCCGGTCGATCTCGGCATCGGTGGCAGTCATTTGGCGCTGGATGACGACCTTTTGCGATTCCGACCTCGCGACGGCGAGTTGGTCATGCAGCCCCAGCATGGAATCGACCAGCCTTATCATACGCTCTCGCGCTGTTTTGTCGGCAGGCTTGGAGAGGTCGAGCGGTCGGACGGGGAAGTTCTCCAGGTATTGGCCGAAGAATCGCAGATACGTTTCGTTTTTACCTTCCAGTCCGGCGCAGGTCTGGGCAAAATAGCCGTGCGCCAAGCGTGAATTCAGCAACCCCAACAGGTACAGGTCCGGGCGCGGGATGAAATAGGTGGTATTGCCGCTGTAGAATCCTTTTTTATCCAAGGCGAAGCGGGGGCTGGTGGCCATGTCGGGAAAGATGATTTTCGGGCTGTCCATGAAGCCAGCAAAATTGTATTGCGGCTGTTGAAGTTCGTACCACGCCTGTTGCGTTGCCCGGCGCTCCAACTTGGCTTTGAATGGCGTCAGGTATTCCTCCACGGCCGGAAAATCCCGCATTCGCACGCCATGGTGCGTGTAGATCAAATACAGCCCTTTGGGCTCCAGGTGGTATCGGCGAACATCGCGGCCGTTCAGGAATGGCTTGATAATCTGCCCGGCCTTGGCGTTGCGCTTCAGAATCGCGGCGCGGGTGTCGGCGTCGATGACAAAGGCTTCCATCAGGCCCGACTTGACGCCCATGCAAATCTGTCCCTCGCAGTATTTCGACAGGGGCACGCAGGCGGCCTGCAACCGCGACAGTAGGTCCTCAGTTTCCTGGTTGCCAAAGCCCCAAATCGTTCCACCCAAGGATTTAGCGGCGACGGGATAGGTGGACTGGGCTATGGCCTGCTCCACCGGCACGGAGCCGCTCGCGACTGTTTCGAACACGCCCAACGAAAGCGGCGGTGAATACAGGACTTCGTAGCGGTCCTGCTGCGGCCGGCTGGTCAACAGGATGATCGTCCGCACGGTGGCCCCCTGGAAAACCGGCAGGCCGGCAAAATCGACGACTCGTTCCACTGTGGCGTTGCTCAGGAGGAACTTCCGCAGGGATCGGCCGTAGTTCGCCCGCAGGAATTTGTTGGAAACGATCATGCCGAACCGCCCCCCGCCCTTCAGCAGCTTGTGGGCGTTTTCGACGAAGTACGCATACAGATCGGAACGCTCCGCGTGGCAGGCGAAATGGGTCTTCAGGTACGTTTTCAGTGCCTTGAACGTCTCCATCCGAATATAGGGCGGGTTCCCGATGATGCAGTTGAACCCGCCCGCCTTCATGGCATCGGGGAAGCCGTGCTTCCAGTCAAACGGCTTGATTTGCTTGATCTCGTCGGCATCAGGCACCAGGCATCCGGTGAAATAGTCCGAGCCAATCAGGGAATTGCCGCACTTGATGTTGTCGGCCAGATTCGGCAGTGCGCGGGCGTGGAAAAGCCGCAACTGCTGGTCCATCGTCCGGGCATTCTCGCCTTCCAACACCTTCAATAACAGGGACAATTTGGAAACCTCGACGGCTTGCGGGTCGATGTCCACGCCGAAGAGGTGGGTCGTCAGGATACGCTTCTTCTCGGCGATCGTCAGCCGCCAGTGGTCGTCGCGGGGGTCCTTGCCGACGGCGTTCTTCGTCGCTTCAGGCTTGTTGTCGACGTACCACTTCAAACAGTGATCGAGGATGCACCGGTAGGCGCCCAGCAGGAAAGAGCCGCTTCCGCAAGCCATATCCAGCACGCGGAAGGCCGGGTTGCTCTTGTTGCCAGCAAGTTCGGCGGGGCTCTTGCCCGTGATCTCCCGCCCCACGGTCTGCTGGACGATGTAGTCGACGATATAGGCGGGCGTGTAGTACACGCCCCCGGCCTTTCGTACCTCGGGCTTTTCC
>CAYYBU010000062.1:0-9532 GCA_964469945.1 uncultured Planctomycetaceae bacterium | reverse complement strand
TGGCGACAGTCGTTCCGTAGTTCTGCACCGCCACTTCCATGAACCAGGGGACGCCGGCGGCGCGGATGCCGTCGGCCGGCGCCAGCGCCGTGATGGCCAGGTTCGAGCGCGCCGCATCGACGCAATCGATCAGCCGCAACTCGGCCTTGTTCTCGTTGAGCTGCGCCAGGCGTTTTTTCAACTCGGTCGGCTCGTCCCATTGCCGGGTGCGGAAATCGGAGATCAGGTAGAGGATGCGGCGCTCGCCATCGGCATCGCCCAGCAGTTGATCGAGGGCCTCGAGGGCCGACAACGGCTCGGCGGCGGTCTGCGAGACGTTCATCGTCTTTAGTTGTTCGGCCAGTCGGGAGGCGAATTCGCCGTCCACGCGCTGCTTGATCAGGTCGGGCTGGGTACCCCGGCCGGCCTGTGTCACGCGGGAGAATCGCAACAAGGTGAAGGTCTGTGGCTGGGTTTCCCGGCCGGCCGCGGCGCCGATGCGATCGACGACCGCCTTGGCTTGGGCGAAAGCGCTGGTGTCGCCCCAACGGTCCGACATGGAGAAGCTATCGTCCAGCAGCACGACGTGGTGCGTCCGGGTGCTGCCCAGAAGGTTGCCCCATTGATTGCGCAGCAGCGGCTGCGCCACCATGAGCACCACGGCGGCCACGGCGAGGATCCGCAACAGCAGCAACAGAAGCTGCTTGAGGATGATCCAGGTGCGGTGTTTCCGCTGACTGACAAGCAGAAACTCCATGGCCGCCCACGCGACGCGGCGGTGCCGCAGCATGTTGATCAAGTGGATCAACACGGGCACGGCCATCACGGGCAGTCCCCAGAGCAGCAGTGGATGAACGAATGAAGGCATATTCTGCAAAACCGCAAGCGGTCCCGGTCCCTAGCTCTTGTTCTTATGGTGCATTCCGAGGCGGTTGCTCAAGTAGGCGGCCAAGGCGGCATCCAGCGGCTGACTGGTGCGCAGCAGGGCGTAATCGACGCCATGATTGGTGCAACCGCGGCGGACTTCCTCCAAGTAGGCCCCCAGCGCGGCCAGGTATCCCTCGCGCAACGCCCGCGGATTGCAGCGCAACATCTCGGGCAGCTCCAGGCCGTCGAACCGCGTCGGGCCGGTAAAGGGAAAATCCATCTCGTCGTCGTCCAGCAGGTGGAAGACCATCACGTCGTGGCCGCGGCTGCGGAGCAGTTTCAGGCCGCGAAACAGCCCCGCCCGGTCGGTCAGCAGATCGGAGATCAACACCATCATGCCACGGCGGCGGTAGGTCTCGGCCACCTCGCGGAGGATCTGGTACATGTCGGTCTTGTTGCGCGGCGCGCTGATTTCCAACGCCTGAATGATCGAATCGAGGTGGTTGCGCCGCGTCCGTTGCGGGACGTTCATACGCACGGCGTCGTCGAAGGCCACGCAGCCCACGGCGTCCTGCTGCCGCAACAACAGGTAGGCCAGGCTGACGGCGACGGTGCAGCCGTATTCGTATTTGTTCATGGCGCCGCGGCCGTAACGCATGCTGCCGGACACGTCCACCAGCAAGGCGGCGCGGAGGTTGGTGTCTTCCTCGAACTGTTTGACGTAATAGCGGTCCTGCTTGGCCCAGACCTTCCAGTCGACGTAGCGGGGGTCGTCGCCATAGGTGTACTCGCGATGCTGACGAAACTCGACCGATTGCCCGAAGTACGGGCTGCGGTGCATGCCGGAGAGGAACCCTTCGACGACGTGGCGGGCGCGCAGATCGAGCCGCGCGATGCGCCGGATCGCCTCAGGATGCAAAAATCTTCTGGAATCGTGCATCGTTGCTGAGCTCGTCTTCGCGAGAGGGAGTAACCGTGAGGATTCGATCGACGATCTGGTCGGCGGTGATGCCTTCGCTTTCGGCGGTGAAGGTCAGCACGAGGCGGTGCCGCAACACGGGCTTCGCCAGGGCCTGGATGTCTTCGCAGGCGACGTGGGTGCGGCCTTGCAGCAGGGCGCGGGCCTTGGCGCCCAGGATAAGGAACTGCACGGCCCGCGGTCCGGCACCCCAGCCGATCTGGTCCGCGACGAAATCGGGCACGCCCGGCTCGCGGACGCGCGTCTGCCGCACCAGCGCCAGGGCGTAACGAAGGATGTGGTCGGCCACCGGCACCGCGCGGACGATGCACTGCAATTCGAGGATCTCGGCCGCCGTCAGCACGGGCTCCACCGTGTCGGTGAGCGTGGTCGTGGTGCGGCGGGCGACCTCGAATTCCTCGCTGAAGTTCGGGTACTTCACGAAGACCTTGAACATGAAGCGGTCCTGCTGGGCTTCCGGCAGCGGATAGGTGCCTTCCTGCTCGATGGGGTTTTGCGTGGCCAGCACGAAGAACGGATCGGAAAGGGCGTGCCGCACGCGGCCCACCGTCACCTGCCGCTCCTGCATGGCCTCCAGCAGGGCCGCCTGGGTTTTCGGCGGCGTGCGATTGATCTCGTCGGCGAGGATGATGTTGGAAAACAACGGCCCTTCCAGAAAGCGGAACTCGCGGCCCCCCGTGCTGCGGTTCTCCTCGATCACGTCCGTGCCGGTGATGTCGGCCGGCATCAGGTCGGGCGTGAACTGGATGCGGCTGAAACTCAGGTTCAACGCGCGGCTAAGGGTGCTAATCATCAACGTCTTGGCCAGTCCCGGCACGCCTTCCAGAAGACAGTGCCCGCGGCTGAACAGGCAAATTAGTAATTCTTCGATCACGTCGCTCTGGCCGACGATGACCTGGGCCAGTTGCTCGATGATCTTATTGCGGGCGGCGCCGAGCTTTTCGATCGCCGTGGTGTCCGAGGGGTTGGAAGCGTGGTCGGTCATAAGAAGTTTCCCCCTAACGTTGGTAAATGGGCAAGACGCCGCGTTGCAATTGCAGGATGGTCAAATTCATGGCCGTGGTATAGGCCGCGCCCATGTATCCCTGGTCCCAATAGCCTTCCGGGTTGGTTTCCGCGAGGATCCGCGCCGAGACGTTGTTGCGATACTCCTCCCAGGTCTTGCCACCCTCGCGGTACAACACCTGGGCGTAATAGTAATGGGCATAGTGCCAATGGCCGGAAGTGACGCGCGAGACGTCGTAGAGCTCCTTGTGGCAATACTCCATCAGCTTGGGGACGAACTTGTCGTCGTAATCGCCGGCGTTGAAGAGGCAGGCGATAGCGGCGGCGGAAATCGCCTGCCGGCTGCCGCCCCCCTTGGAACTGTATTGGATGCCGCCGTCGTCGCTACGGCACTTGCGGATGTAGTTGATGGCCTTGTCGATGACCTCTTTGGCGACGGGGATGCCGGCGTTGCGGCAGCCGCGCAATCCCTGCACCTGCGTGATGGTGGTGGAGCCCTCGTCGAAATCGGCGCCGTCTTTGGCGCTGACGTAGCCCCAACCCCCGGCGGAGGTCTGCGCCCGCCCGGTGAATGTCACGGCGCGGTTCAGCACGTCGACCAGTTGCTCGCGCCGCTCGGTGTCCTCTTCTTCGCCCAGGACCTGGGAGAGGAAAAGCATGGAGAAACCGTGGCCGTAAGTATAACGGTCGTCGTGGATCGGGTCGCCGATCAGGCCGTTGCCGCGACTGCGACTGACGAGATAATCGACTGCTTTGCGGACATGGGCCGCATACTTGCCCTGCGTGGTGGTCGAGCCTTCGCAGAGCATGGCGATTCCCGCCAGGGCGGTGATCGCCGTGGGATAATGCCCATCCTGGGCCGACCAGTGTCCCAGCCGCGACTGGTGGGCCGCCAGCCAGTCCAGTCCGCGGCTCACGACGCGATCCACGTCGGCCTGGCGGACATTGGCGGCCGCAGCCGGAGCCGCGGCGAAAAACACTGCCGCCAGCGCAGCGGCTATGTATCCGGCACACTCCATGTGCCGACCGCGACGGCACATGGCGTGTGCCGAACACATCATGGCGACCGTTATTGTCTCGCCGATCCTACGCCCCGTCCCGGTCATGGCCCGCCTCCATGGAACGACTTGTCCAATGCCTTCCAGAGCGCATCGCTGAGTTTCGATCGCTTGGGAGTCGCCGTGCCCGCGGCGGGCTTGGCGGCCGCGGGCAGGGGCTTGTCGGTAAAGGTCAGCGTCACAGTGTCCATCTGCATGCGCAGTTCCACGGTCTTCTTCTCCGGATCGCCCACGATGTCCAGGCAACCGGTGGTCCGCGGCGTATCACCGCGATAGAGAACGCGTCCGCTACGTTTGTCCAGACAGAGAACGGAGGTTTTCATCCACTGCTGCCCGTTGGCTCGTTGCCCATACTGTTGGCAAGCGAACACGACCACCGGCAGCCGCTCCGGCTGGCCGAGAAGGAACTGTTGATCTTCGATGGTGACCGGGTCCAGCCAGAGCAGCTTGCCCTGGCGGTCGAACGAATAGACTTGCCCCTGCGGGATGGCGTAGGACTGCGTGCCGGGGAGCTGTTGCGTGTTGGTATTGGCATTGTCCTTGCGCGGCTTGTCGCTGTGCGTCAAAAGCAGGTACTGGCTGCCGCTGCGGACCACGAGGATGTCGGCCAGGTTCTCGTCGGCCGCGAGTTTCAGGTCGGCAAGGGAACGGCCGTTGGCGAGATCGACCAGCACGAAATGGCCGTCTGGTTCCATGACGCCGAGGGCTTCGTGCGCGACCAACGAGGTCTTGGCGGCGGCGTTGAAGGTGCGCGTGGCCCACACGGCGCGCTGCTGCCAGGGATCGAACAGGTCGAGCATCGCCTTGTTGGTCTTGGAATCGATGCGCCAGGCAAGGATATTCCGTCCCAGCGTGGCAAGGCAGGCGTCGGCGGCCTCCTCCACCGTTGCCACGCCAAAGGGGTTGATCCCGAACGCGACGTTGTTCGCCATGCCGCCTTCGCCGCGATACCTGACCCGCGGCACGTTCCGCTTGCCCAGCGACTGGCCATCCTGCGCGCGGAACACCAGGGCCTCGGCGGGCGGGAGCGGCTTGGCGTCGCCGCTGGCGCCGTCGTTTGCTGCCGCCGCAGGACTGGCCGTCTCGGACGGCACCACGAAAATGAAGTCGTCATCGCCGAAGACCTCGCTCCCGACCGGCAGATTATCCGACCGCGTCAGCGGCAAATCGCGCCGTACCCACAAGGGCTCGCCACGGATCGGATCGATCACAACCAGGTTGCGGAATCGCTGGAAGCACACGTAGCGACTGGTGACTGCCCCCACCGGATTGAGGCGGAAGGAGAATTGGACGAAACCGAATGCCGGCGCCCCCAGGACCGGCGCCGCACCGGCGACGCGGGCCAACACGTTCTTCGTCGTATCGGCGCCGGAGTCGGTCAGATCCTGGCCCCACAGTTGCGCGGGCTTGCCGCCGCCGCTGGCCAATCCCGCCGGATCGAGACCGAGAATCGTGCTGCTGATCGGCAACACCAGCAAATGGCCCAACGCGTAGGCATTGGTCATGTTGGGGTTGTAACCGATGATGTTCCGCTGCCCGCCGTCGCTCAAGGGCACTTCCACCCGCTTGATGCCGTAGCCGTCGTAGCCGAGCAGCGCCGTGCGGGTTTGATCGAACCGCAACGTCATGCCGGAATAGAACGGCCCCGGGTCGCCCTGGTATTCCACGAGAAAACGCCCAAAGCCTTCGCGGGCATTGTTGATGAAGCTCTTCTTGGTCTCCACCTCGCCGGTCGGCCAAGCGGGCTCGGCCTTGAACAAACGGGCAATGGGTCCCGCGGGCGGCAACGCCTCGGCGAGTTGTTTGCCGGTCTTGCCATCGCGGCAGACCACGTCGGCGAACTGCGTACGGAGTTGCCGGTAACAGGTGGCGGCGCCCTCGAAACGCTTGGCCTGCTCGAGCAATCGCGCCAACTCGGCCACGGCGGGACCGGCCACGGCGGAGTCCGGCGACTGTTGGTCGCGCCAGAGAAGCAACTCGGCCTCCAGGCTGTGGTGATCGGCGATCAGCCGCTGGATCAACTCGTGGCGCGCCCTCGCGGCGGCCGGAGGACCGGCGAAGTAATCCAGGAAATGTTGCAGGGCCTGGGGCGACGTGTCGGCACGGGCCGCGTTCAAGCGTTCCTCGACGACCTTGTCGATCTCGGCCGCCACCTGGCCCTGGGCCTCGTGGCGCAGCGCGGCCAGGCCGGCCTGGATCCAGCGGTCGCGCCGCACCAGTAGGGTGCGGTCCACCATCTCCATGCGGCGATCGTGGCAGTCCAATTCCATTAATCGCATGTATTGGTCGAAGGCGGCACGCCACTGCCCGGCCTGTTGCAAACCGTTGGCCATCAGGCGCAAGTAGGCAGCCCGTTGTACCGGTTCGTCGAGCAAGCCCTCGATTTCCGCGGCGCGGCCGCGATAGGCGGCGAAATCGGCCCGCAGCCCGTCCAATAGTGCAGCGCGGAAAACTTCCCGCGTTCGTTCGTCGGGCGTCAACTGGTAGGCGCGGCGGAGGTTGACGATGGCCGCATCGCGATTCCCTTCGTCTAGCAGGATCTCCGCTTGCAGGGCCAGTGCCTTGGCGTCGTCGGGATGGGCGGCCAGTTGGCGGCCTACCTCGTCGCGGAGGGCATCCACCTGGTAAAAGACATCCAGGCCGTCCCAACCCTGCGACAGCATCTTTCCCCGGTAACAGACGAGATTGCCCGGTATGGCGCCGTCGCGCGACTTCGAGGTTTGCACGATCTTCACGCGATCCAGGTCGACGGCGACCACTTCCGCGCTATTCAAGGGGACGTAGTAGCAATGGCCGCTGAAGAAGCCGCGGCCGCTGGGGGCGCTCTCCTCGGGAAAACGCACCGTTCGCTTGTCCCATCCCGGCTTGCCGTCGGCCAGTTGGATGGCGTGCATTTCGCCGCGGCCCACCAGCACCACCTGGCCCGCATGAACGCAGGCCACATAAAGATCGTTCCGCCGCGGCAGGGGGTCCCAGAGCGGCTTGCCGTCGGTCAAGTTCAGGCAGTACAACGAGTCGGACTCGGCGGGCGTGAGCAGCACCTTGCGGTCGACGATGGTGGCCGTGCCGTCGAACCAGCGCTGGGCCGGCGCCGCACCCGCATAACCGCCGAAGCGCATGAGCATCTGCTGGCGGTACTGGTTGTTGTTCTTGTCGTGGCTGTAGCGGTAGCCCCAGCGCAGGGAACGTGTGGCAAGATCCACGGCCACCACGGCGCCGGCGCCGGTGGGGCAGACGATGATGCCCTCGGCGTAGGAAGGCGAGAGACCCGCCATGCGGAGCCAGGAGTCGGGAAACAGGTTGTGATCGACGGCACTCAATTGCTGCGACCAGACCAGTTTGCCGCTGTCGGCTTCGAGCACGAAGAGGCGGATCTCGTCGCTGGTTTCGCCGATGACGAACAATTGTCCCTGCAAAGGCAAGGGCGGGCCGAGAAAGAAGGTCTCCGCCAGCGGCAGCGCGAATTGCCCGGCCGCGCCGCCGAGGGCCCACTTCAGCTTGCCCGTGGTGATGTCGTGCGCCGCCAAGCGGTTGTACGGCCCATGGTTGACGGGCACATTGCCGCGGAAAGGCCCGCCGAAAACGACCACGCCGCCCATGCCATTGCCGTAGACATTGTTGGCGGGCGTGAGGCTCAGGTCCTCGATGCTGAAGACCAGCCGGCCGTCGCTGCTGAGGGTGCCATAGGTGCTGTCTTCCCAGAGCCGCTGTGCCAACAGGGTCGCCCAGGGCATCATCTGGCGATACGGTTCGCCGTTGCTGCGATTGATGACGTCCAGCGGATCGTCGGCCGGCACGTCCCAGAGCCGCTTGCCCGTCTTGAAGTCGATAGCCACCAGGTTCTGCAACGTGCGCATCAACACCATGTCGTTGACGGCCAACGGGTGCAACCCCGAGAGCACGGCCGTACCGTGTTGTTCCTGGTACATTTGCCGCAACTGGCCGAGCGTATCTTCGGCCTGGCGATCGCCGATGGTGGGGATGCGCCAACAGAGGCTCAGCAGCGGCGTTCCGCCCACCGAAGCGGCGTTGCGCGCCACGTCGCCGCGATACATGAGCCAGCGATCCGCCTCTCGGGCCGCGACCGTAAGTTGTGGGCCCACCAGCCGCGCTAGCCAAGGCAAGGCGTCGGCGTCCTTGTCGAACCAGGCGATCTGCCGCCCGCCGATGGTCAAGGCCGCGTCGGCACGCCGCGCTTTCAGCAGCAGCAGCGTCTGCCGGGCCCTTTCGGTATCGCCGGCTTCCAGCCAGGCGGCGGCCATGGCCAGCGTGAGCGCCGGCTCGAAACGATCGCCGCCGGCGTCGGCCTCCCGCAGCCGCTCGAATTGCCAGGCGCCAGCCAGCGGCTCGCCGCGGTCGAGGTAAAAGAGCCCCAACAGGAACGTCGCTTCGTAGCCGGCCCGGGTATGGAAGAATCGTCCCGACGCTTCCGCCAATTTGGCTTCATCGCCAGCCGCCAGGGCCTTGTCCAACAGTTTCCGCGCGTCGTGGCCGCGTTTGAGCTCGTACAGGTCGCGGCCTTCCCGCGGCAATTGGCCGATCAAGCGCCGCGCCTCGTCTCGCAGCCCGCCGTGGCGGGGGACCTTCTTATCGGGCTGGTAGAAATAATCGTCCGGCGCTTGAAGGATCTGGTCCCAACAGTCCAGGGCCTCGCTATAACGCCCCTGCTTGAGCCACTCCAGTCCGCGGGTCAACTGCTGCACGATCGCTCGATCGGCGGTCGGAAAGGGATTTTCGGCCACCTCTTCCGCGGCCGCGTCACCGGTGGCTTGACCGGGAGCCGGAACAACGATCCGCTGCGCCGCAGCGGATCGGGCCGTCAACAGGACCGACACGCCGCAGATCAGCGCAATCGCCAGCGCACCAGCGTCTTGCAGGAGATGCGATCTCCGTCGCTCCATCACATGCCTCTTGTTCCCTGGCCGGCTCGATACCGCCAACCTACCGTAGCCGTTGCGTGGGGTTTCCCCGCACTGCCGTAGCGAGCCAATCCAAACAAATAGCTTCCCAAACCGGGAAAGTTTACGAGCAGAACCTAATTTGCATAACTTCTTATGATAAAAGATCGTTACCTCACTGACAAGTTGCGTCCCTGGTTCCACGGCGGGCTCTCGGCCGGCCTATAACAATTATTCGTTCCCATCCGCAAAAACGATTCCAAATACGAAGTTGTCGGCCCCATACGGCTTGAATTAGGGAGGCAGCGGTGTTTTTGGGACCCCTCTCCAGAATGGATTGGGGGCAAGTCTCTGCGGCAGCACCACCGGCTTGGTGTGCATGCAGGTCCTTGTTTTCGGCCCACGGTTTACGTGAAGACAGCCTCTTGCCGCCGAAAATTGGCCCGGACCCCGGATTTTCCCGGTTTCTTGGCTATTTTGGGCCTTTCCTGGGTTGCTTTTTCCGCGAAAGAGACTTTAATCATCACGTCCCAGTGAGCGGACGGACCAATTTTCACCCTAGAAAACCTCGCATGGAGGGTAGTACGTGATGGCGAAAGCAGCCAAGAAAGCTCCCAGCAAGACCGAGATCCTCAACAACATTGCCACGGCGGCCGGCCTGAACAAGAAGGACGTGGCCAACGTCCTCGAGGCGCTGGGGGCCGAGATCAAGAAGAACCTCAGTGCGCGCGGCCCCGGCATGTTCG
>CAYYBU010000061.1:0-9573 GCA_964469945.1 uncultured Planctomycetaceae bacterium | reverse complement strand
GCGGCTGATCCTCAACCGCATCGAGCCTGGCGACGACGATGAGATCAACAACCGTTACACGCGGGCGAAACGGTTCCTCAAGGACTGGCAATCCGAGGGCGTGCTGTTCAGCGAGCCGGACCCGGCCATTTACGTTTACCACCAGGAGTTTCGCCACGAGGGCGTCAGCTACACGCGGCGCGGCTTCATGGCCCGGCTGCGGCTGTCGCGGTTCGGCGAAGGCCAGGTCTTTCCGCACGAGGAGACGCTCAGCGGGCCGAAGATCGACCGCCTCATGCTGACCACCCTGTGTAAGGCGAACCTCAGCCAGGTGTTTGGGCTGTATCCCGATCCCGATCGGGCGGCCGAGCGGATCCTGGACGAGGCCGTCTCGCGACTGACGCCCGTGGTGGCCACCGATCACCTGGGCGTGATTCATCGCCTCTGGCCGGTGAGCGACGTGGCGGTGGCGGCGGCCGTTTCCGGCGTCTTGGGGCCCAAGCCGATTTTCATTGCCGACGGCCACCATCGCTACGAGACCGCCTGCAACTATCGCGATCATCTCTACCAGTGCGGCGGCCTGACGCCCGAGCACCCGGCCAACTTCGTGCTCATGATGTGCGTGGCCATGGAGGATCCGGGGCTGATCGTGCTGCCCACGCATCGGCTGTTCCGCGGCCTGCCGGCCATGAGCAGCCAGGAACTGGCCGCCAAGTTGGGCGACTGTTTTACTACGCGGGCGGCCGGCCACGGACCGGAGGCGGCCCGAGACGTGTGGGAAGACGTCGAGACCAGCGGCGACCAGGGCACGCTGGGGCTCTTCACGGCGAAGGACCAGCAGTGGACCATCGCCAAGTTGACTGCCGCCGGACGCGCGCGGATGGCCCAGGTGGCCAAGGATCATAGCGAGGATTGGCAGGCATTGGGCGTGAGCATCCTGCACCGGTTGTTGATCGAGAACCTGTTGGGCGGCGTCGATCTGCCGAAGCCCAAGTACGTGCATCTGGTCCAGGAAGTGGTCGCGGGGCTCAGCAACGGCGAGGAGTTTCCCTTGGCCGCGTTGGTCATGCCGGCCACGGTCCAGCACATCCGTACCATCAGCCTGGGCGGCGAACGGATGCCGGCCAAGAGCACGTATTTCTATCCCAAGCTGCTCAGCGGGCTGGTGATTAATCCGCTGGAGTAGCGTTCGGGGATTTAGGGATTTGGGCCCAAGTTCCTAAATCCCTAAATCCCTAAGCTGCACGTTCCACGTGGAACGGGCAATTCGGGGGCAATTGACCGTTTCACGTGGAACCGCCGGAAATGCGGGCGGTGCGGTACGGCAGACGGCGGCAGAATTGACGCCTGAAGCGCACGCGAGGGTCGCCCGCCCGGCAACCCTCGCGTGCGCTTCAGGCGTCAATGGGGGGCTATCCTTCGGCCACTGCAAAGGACGCGCGACGAGGCCAGGCCGCCCTCACCCCCGGCGCCTCTCCTGGCCTGTCGCGCGCGACAGGCGGGCGAGGGGAGACCCGCGTACCACTGGCATAGCCACCAGCACCCGGCCCTGGCTATAATGTCCGCCATGACGCAAATCGACGATATCCCGCCCGCCGGAACCGAAGAGCCGTTTGAGCCGGCGCAGTGTGCCCCTGGCTCTGCCAGTGCCTTGGCCGACGGGAGCACGGGCATAGCCAGTGGCCCGCGGCGTCGCAAGCGCAGGCCGTTGCAGTTCACCCTGCGGACGCTTTTCATCCTCACGACGCTGACGGCCGCCTTGTGCTCCGCGCTATTTGCGACACCAGTCTGGTTTGCCATATCCACGGTAGGGCTGTTGGCGCTCTTGATACCCATCGGGCTGATCGTGGCGATCATCCACGCCAGGGGCTACTTTCGCACCTTCTGCACCGGTGCGTTGTTTCCCGCGATCCCGCCGCTGCTGGTCGGCCTGTACTTTGGTGCGGCCATTTGTTGGTTGACGCCTGGGGATGTCTTTTCCAGCTTGGGTTCCAGCTTTGGTCCCGCGGACCAACTGCACGAATTCCACCTTCACTTGGCCGTTGGGGTTGGTACGTTCTTGGGTTTGATGCTTCTGTGTGGTTCGTTTGCGATGCTGGTGCGATGGCTCGTCGCGCCGCGGCGGACTGCCTATGTGCCAAGCTCCCCATGCTGGCCGTAATAGGGTGGCCCTAATGCCCGTCATGTCTGCAAACGATGGCGATGTCGCAAAACCGCAAGCGATGGGCGGGGCGGCTGCGACTCTCTCAGTTCAGCCGTAGCCGTAGGTCAGGCTGTGCCTGACACCCCGGCCTGTCAGGCACAGCCTGACCTACGGGTTTGTGTGGCACCGGAGGCCCCGGTTCAAACTGGCATTTCCTGCCACGGCGGTCTGTTGCTACAATCGCTACGGCGATAATCCCGGCAAGGAGGCTACTGCGGTGGGTCGGACCCTTTGTGTGGCCAACCAGAAAGGCGGCGTCGGCAAGACGACCACGGCGGTCAACCTGGCCGGTGCGCTGGCACGCGCCGGCTGCCATACGCTGCTGGTCGATCTCGATCCGCAGTGCAACGCCACCACCGGCCTGGGACAACGGCCGACCGGCAGCCATCCGTTGGTCAACGGCACACCGATTCGCCAGGGCGTGGTGGCCACCGATATTCCGCTGCTGGACCTGTTGCCCGGCAGCCGCAGTTTCCGCGACGTGGAGCTGCTCACCCGCGACGATCGGGAGACGGCTGCCCGCCTCCGCGAGCACCTGGCCTTGGGGTTCAGCAGCTACGACTTCGTATTGATCGATTGCCCGCCCTCGCTGGGCCCGTTGACCAAGACGGCCCTGGCCAGTTCGACCGAGGTGCTGATGCCGATCCAGTGCGAGTATTTCGCCATGGAGGGGCTGACGCAGATGATCGAGATCATCCGCGAGGTGATTCAGGGCGAGGCCCACAATTTGCAGTTTGGCGGCATCGTGCTGACCATGTACGATCACAGCCTGGAGCTGACCCGCGAGGTCGACCAGGAGGTGCGCGATTTTTTTGGCGAGATCGTTTATCAGACTGTCATCCCGCGCGACGTGGCGGTCTCGGAAGCGCCGAGCCACGGCAAGACGGTAATGGACTATGCCCCGCGTGCCCGCGGCGCCCGGGCGTATGTGGAACTTTGCATGGAGGTACTCGAGCGTGAATAAAGAGCGACGTTTGGGACGTGGCCTAGAGGCTTTGTTGGGCGGACTGCCCGGTTGGAACAACCCGCCGGCGCCGGCGCAGGGGCCGGCCGGAGAAGCGCCCTTGGCGGCCATGCCGGCGATCGAGGAGATCGCGGCGGCCGCGGCGCCGCCCGTTCCCCACGCAGGGCCTTCACTGGAAGAAGTGATGGGCCAACCGTTGGCCCGACATCAAGCAGCGTCGCAAGCAGCGCCGGCGACCGGATCAACGCGATTGGAGATCGAGCAGATTGCCAGCAACCCGGCGCAGCCGCGACAGGACTTCAATGCCGAGGAGCTGCAAACGTTGGCCGAGAGCATCGCCGCCCACGGCTTGTTGCAGCCGGTCGTGGTACGACGGGTGAAGGATCGCTATGAACTGGTTGCCGGCGAGCGACGGTTGCAGGCGGCCAAGCGGGCGGGCTGGACCGACGTCCCGGTCAACATCATCGAGGCTGACGATCGCCAGACGGCCGAGTTGGCGATCATCGAGAACCTGCATCGCAAGGATCTCAACCCCTTGGAGAAGGCGGCCTCCTTCCATCGTTATCTGGAACAGTACGGCTGTACGCAGGAAGAGCTGGCCGGGCGGCTGAACCTGGATCGTTCGACGATTGCCAATCTGATCCGATTGCTGGAGTTGCCAGCCGTGGTCCAGGACGCCATCCGCCAGGGCAAGGTGACCCAGGGGCACGCGCGAGCTATGCTACCTTTGGGGGATGAGCAAGAGCAAATCAAGTTCTGTGCGCGGATTCAGAAAGAGGGGCTGAGCGTGCGTCAGACGGAGTCGATCGTGCAGGAGATGATCGCCAAGGCCGATCGGGAACCGCTGAGCGTGATTGGCCGGGACGGCAAGCCATCGCGTGCGCAGAAGGGCAAGGCGGAGAACGTGGCCGCGTTGGAGCAGCAGCTCCGCGCGGCGTTGGGCGCGCGGGTGAAGCTGAACCATGACATACATGGGCGGGGCAAGCTGGTGATTCATTTCCAGAGTCACGAGGAATTCGAGCGGATCCGCCAGCAGATTTGCGAGCCGGGGCGGCCGATTGCACAAGTTCAGGCGGGCTAGCGGGGCGGTTGCGTTTTCACCCCTAGAGCGTTAATATACACAGGATTGCGGGGCGTAGCTCAGCCTGGTAGAGCGCGTGGTTTGGGACCACGAGGTCGCAGGTTCAACTCCTGTCGCCCCGACTTGAAGCAACGCGAAACCGCCAGCGACCCGTCGGGTTTCCGCTTGCGGTTTCGCCGACAGGAGAGCGCCGCGGTGGTCGCCGGATATCATCTTATCTGGACCGTCTACGGTTGGTGGTTGCCGAACGACCCGCGCGGGAGCACCTCGCACGAAATCCGCGCCGCCTCGATTGCAAGCCTGGGCGAGCTCCACTTTGGCCGCAAGCGCATCCAGCCGGCCGGCCGCGAGATACGCAAGTTTCGCGAGCTGGCCCAGCAAGTGCTCAAACACCCCCTGCTCGAGTTCTCGGCCGCCGAGATCGCCACGGTGGGAATCGCTTTTGCCGAGGCGATTTGTAAGCACAACTATACAAGTTATGCCTGTGCAATTCTGCCCGATCACGTGCATTTGGTCATCCGCAAACATCGCGATCAGGCGGAGACGATGATCGAGCGTCTGCAAGATGCCAGCCGCTCGGCTGTATTGCAACGGGGATTGCGATCGACCGATCATCCCGTCTGGGGCGGTCCCGGTTGGAAGGTGTTCCTCGACTCGCGAGAGGACATCGAACGAACGATCACATACGTTCAGAAGAATCTCCGCGGCGCGCAGGCGGGGCAGTCGTGGCCCTTCGTAAAGCCCTATGACGGTTGGTTGCCCGGGCAAGTGCGGCTTGCTCGACGCGCTGGCGAGTCGGAGCCGAAATGACCCCGGTTTGACGGCGGTTTTTTCTCGTTGTAAAATGGCAGAATTGCTTATGCCGCTTTGTCTTGCGACGCTGTCCCGTCCTTCCCCCACGTGACCTTCCATGGCGCAAACCCCTAGAAACCGCCAAAGAAACGTCGCTGCGCCCGCCCCACGGGTCGTCTTTGCACCGATTTTTCCCCCCGCACTGACGGCAGCCGTGTGCGCCGGACTGGTCGTGCTGATCGCAGCGGTCTACGCACAGGTGTGCTGGCACGACTTCATCATTTGCGATGATGACGTCTATGTTTATGACAATCCCGTGGTCAAGCAGGGGATCACCTGGCCCGGCGTGTGTTGGGCCTTTTCGGCGCCGCACCAAGGTAATTGGCATCCGCTGACCTGGATGTCGCACATGGCCGATTGGCGGATGTTCGGCGACTGGGCCGGCGGCCATCACCTGGTCAGTGTGGCCATCCACGCCATCAGTGCCGTGTTGCTATTCTTGGTGCTCGTCTGGATGACCGGCCGCTTCTGGCCCAGCGCAATGGTGGCGGCGCTGTTCGCCCTGCACCCGTTGCGGGTGGAGTCGGTGGCCTGGGCGGCCGAGCGTAAGGACGTGCTCAGCGGCATGTTCTGGATGCTTACCATGCTGGCCTATTGTTGGTACGCCCAGCGAACGTACGCGCCGAAATGGCTGATGAAACTGATGCCCAACGCCCCGGAAGGGTTCGTGCGCGGGTTGTGGGTCTTTTTCAAATATATGCTGGTCCTCGCGGCCTTGACGCTGGGGCTGATGTCGAAGTCGATGTTGGTCACGCTGCCCTGCGTGCTGGTGCTGATGGATATTTGGCCGCTGCGGCGTTGGCGTTTGCCTGGTATGCCCGAACCGGCGCCGGGGCAATCGTCGCCGCGTTTTCCGCGGCAGAAGCTCGATGTGCTGTTGGTGGAAAAAATCCCCATGTTCGCCATCGTCATCGGCATCAGCCTGTTGACCGTGGCCGGCCAGGGTGCGGCCGGCGCCTTGAACGGCTGGGAGGCGCTGTCGCTAATGCATCGCGTGTGTAATGCCCTGATTTCGTATATGGCCTATCTTGGGCAGATGGTATGGCCGATGCATTTGACCATCTTTTATCCGCATCCTGGCATGATCCACACGGATCGAATTTATCACACGCTCTATTTGCCGGCCCGGGGTGCGGCGGCCGTGCTGCTAGTGATCAGCATGGCCGTCGTCTGGTTCGGGCGGCGGCGTCTGTATTTGCCGATCGGCTGGTTCTGGTATCTGGGGACGCTGATTCCCGTCATCGGGCTGATGCAGGTGGGAATTCAAGCCAAAGCCGACCGCTACACGTATTTGCCGTCGATCGGCATTTGTTGGCTGGTCGTGTGGGGCGCGTGCGATTTGGCCTCGCGATGGAAATATGGCCCTTGGGCGTTGCGTATCGCCGCACCGCTGGTGCTGCTGTCTTTTGCGCTGCTCACCGTGCGGCAGGTGTCCTATTGGAAGGATAGCGAAACGCTGTTTGCGCAGTCGATCGAGGCCGTCCCGGACAATTACTTCGGCAATAACCATCTGGGTAAGGAATACGATCGGCAGGGAATGCACAAGGCTGCCCAGGCCCGGCTGGCCGCCGCCGGGGGCGACCAGGAGGAAGCGGCCAAGCTGCGTGAAGAGAGCGTTTGCCTCTGGGGCAAAGCGGCGGAGCAGTTCGAAGCCTCGATCCGCATCAATCCGCATTACGATTTCGGCAACAACAACCTGGGGGTGGTTTACGCCCGGTTCGCCGACAAGGCGCTTTCGGAGAACCATCCCGAGGAAGCCAAGCGGCTCACGGCCCAAGCCCTGCACCTATTCAGCGAGGCCGTCGCGATCAACCCGAAGTACGCCGACGCGCACAACAATCTGTGCGTTCTGTTCGGGCAGGAAAAACGCTTTGCCGAGGCCGCCTTTCACGGCGAGGTGGCCACGAAGATCCGCGCCGATTATCATGCCTCCGATTACGTCAACCTGGGCCATGCCTATGAAGGGTTGAAGCGGTGGGATGACGCCGCCCGGCAATACCGCATCGCCATCCAGGCCGATCCGGCTTTTGCGGAGGCCTATTTCAGCCTAGGCAGCCTCTCCGCCTGTTCCCAACCGCCAAACCTGGAATTGGCCGGACAATGTTTCGGAGCCGTGGTTAAACTCGATTCGAACAACGTCGAGGGGCGTTGCAATTTCGGCGTAATTTGTACGAAATTGGGTGATTTGGCGGAGACCCAAGGGCATACCGAGGAGGCCCAAAAGTATCGCAAAGAGGCGATAAGCCAGTTCGAGGAAGCCCTACGTCTGAACCCCCAGAATGCGAAGGCCCAGCAACTGCTCAAGCAGGTCCGCGCCGGACTGGGCGGTGGCTAGTTCTACTGTGCAAGTCCGGCAGTCGGAAATGGGGACTGGCTCCGTCGCCTCAAACAGGCTGGCCCCGCGGGACAGCGTCGCTGGCGACGGTGCCTGTCCCCTTTTCCACAAGCAGGTCCGCGCCGGCCCGGGCGCCGGGTAGGTTTTCTCTCTTGCGGCCGCTCCCCGGTACAGTGACAATGCGACTGTCATGAGCGAAACACCACCGCCGCCATTGATCGCCCTGCTGGATCGCCTGGGACTGGCCGGACCGGCGCAGATTCGCAAAGCGGAAAAGCATGTGGGACGACTCGCCCGCGAACTGCCGCGCTTCGAGTCGGTCTGGATCGATGCCCTGGCACAGTCGCGCGTGCTGAGTCCCTTTCAGGCCGCGGAACTCAATGCGGGACGCGGCCCGTCGTTGCGGGTGGGGCCCTATCTGCTCTGCCACAAGCTGGGCGATTGCCCGTGGATCGATGGTTATCGGGCCCGCCGCATCGAGTCGGGCGAAACGGTACGCTTGGCGGTCGCCGTGCCGCGCGTGCAGGCCGATGCGATGCTGGTGCGACTGGAGCGGCTGGTGGCGGCGTCGCGGTCGCTGCCGGCGGAGCATGTGCTGCCGATCGTGCAAGTGGGCAACGAGGGGGGCCGCCTTTGGGCCGCCTCACGCTGGGTCGAGGGGCGCACGGCCGCACAGTGGATGGTCCACAACGGCCGCTTTCCGCCGCCGCTGGTTCTGGAAATCGCCCGCGAGATGCTGGCGGGACTGGCGATTTTGGAAAAACACTCGCTCTGCCACGGGGACGTGGGCGCCCAGAGCCTGCTTTTGACCGCTCGCGGCGAAATCCTGCTGCTGCAACCTGGTTTGCGCGCCATCCTGCGGCCGGAGGAGGGCTACGCACATGCCGATTTGCAACCCGAGGCGTACGACTACCTGGCGCCGGAACGGGTGGCCGCCGGTACGCCGCCGGATCTGCGCAGCGACCTGTTTGCCTGCGGTTGCCTATGGTGGCATTTGCTCTGTGGGCGGCCGCCCCTGACGGGCGGAGAGGGGTTGGCGAAGCTCCGTGCGGCCCATGCGGCAGCCATCATCGACGTGCGGCGACTGGCGCCGGACGTGCCCCGCGTGCTGGCCGATGCCATTGCTACGTGCGTCCAGCGCGATCCGCGGCAGCGGCCGGAGTCGATGGCCGCACTGGCGGCCTTGCTCGGTCCGCCGGCCGGGACTGCGCGGCGGGCGCTGGCGCGCTGTATGGGAAACTGCCCAACCCCGGCCGCGCGCTGGGCCGCAGCGGGCACGACTGAGGGCAGTTCCGGTCGGGGTTCGCGTTGGCTGGCTGCCGCCGCGTTGGGCCTGATAGCCTGCGTGGCGGTTCTCTGGCCGCTCTGGCGGCGGCCGCGGGGCGTCCATCCTTTGCCGGCAGCGCAAGCCACGAAATCGCCCCCGCTCCAGACGGTCGCACCGCTGACGACCGCCGGCAACCGTGCCGCGGCGGACAGCGCCGCGGATGGGCCTGCCGATCTGCTGCTGGCCGCCGAGAAGCCGCTGAAGTTGGATTCGCTGCCTTTGCGGACCGGCCAATGCGTGCGCGGCGCATTGGGCAAGCGGCCGCTGGTGCTGGTGCCCGTGGGCGGACTGCTGGTGTCAGCCGAGAAGGTGCGTTTCGAGAATATCGATTTCCTCTGGAAACATGCGGGCACCGGCGTGGCGGCGATCATCCAACTACGCACGGGGCACGCCCAGTTCCACGGCTGCACGTTTCAGGCCGCGACAGGCACGCCCGCGCCGCCCGCGGCCATCGCCTGGACCCATCCGGCCGATAGGGCTCGGGCCGCTTTATCGCTCCCCAGTGGCCACTTGGGCTTGAGCGATTGCCTGTTCCACGGCGTGGCGACGGCGATCGACTGCCACACGCTCGGCGCGTTGCGAGTGGACATCAGTAATACGCTTTTCCTGGGCAACGGCCCCGTGTTGCGGTTGGATCATTGCCCGAAACTCGACGAACCGCTGACACTGGGCCTCGCGCGGGTGACCTTGCGCGGCACGGGCCCCTTGCTGCACTGCGGCCACGGGGAGGGTGATCGCGTCGCCAAGGATTCGCCCGCCGCGGGCGAAATCGCGGTGCAGGCGGACGCCTGCGTGTTTGCCCCGGCGGGAGGCCAGGCGATTTTGTTGCTCG